>NZ_JBXSQJ010000031.1:0-29447 GCF_057063585.1 Gilliamella sp. X-60
GGCAGTCTACGTGTGCGTAGTGACGAGTTGGTGTGTCATATTCAACGTGTGAAGTGTTGATGGTGATACCACGTGCTTTTTCTTCTGGTGCGTTATCGATTTGATCGAATGCACGAGCTTGACCGCCATATTTTTTAGCAAGTACAGAAGTAATTGCCGCAGTTAAAGTTGTTTTACCGTGGTCAACGTGGCCGATTGTACCAACGTTAACGTGGGGTTTTGTACGTTCAAATTTTTCTTTAGACATCTTAATGTTCCTTTATTAAATCACTTCCCCTATGCTATTAAGGGAAGTGTTACTTTATTTAGATAAAATTATTTTGCTTTACGAGCTTCAATAATTGCGGTTGCAATATTTGTTGGTGCTTCATTGTACTTCAAGAACTCCATTGAGTAAGAAGCACGACCTTGAGTTTGTGAACGAAGGTCTGTTGCATAACCAAACATTTCTGAAAGTGGAACTTGTGCTTTAACTGTTTTACCAGTTGCAGTATCTTCCATTCCTTCAATCATACCGCGACGACGGTTTAAGTCACCGATAACATCACCCATATAATCTTCTGGAGTTTCAACTTCTACTTTCATAATCGGTTCTAAAAGCACAGGTTTAGCTTTCATGAAGCCGTCTTTAAATGCCATTGAACCGGCAATTTTAAATGCCATTTCTGATGAGTCAACATCATGGTAAGAACCATCAAAGATAGTGACTTCAACATCAACAATTGGGTAACCAGCAAGAACACCGTTTTTCATCTGTTCTTGACAACCTTTATCAACTGCAGGAATGTATTCTTTAGGAACCACACCACCAACAATTTCATTGTTGAATTTGTAGCCTTCGCCACCCGCCTCTAATGGTTTGATTTTTAACCATACATGACCATATTGACCACGACCACCAGACTGACGAACAAATTTACCTTCTTGTTCTACTTCATTGCGAATTGTTTCACGGTAAGCAACTTGTGGTTTACCTACATTTGCTTCCACTTTAAATTCACGTTTCATACGGTCAACGATGATTTCCAAGTGAAGCTCACCCATACCAGAAATAATGGTTTGACCTGATTCTTCATCTGTGTGAACACGGAATGAAGGGTCTTCTTGTGCTAGTCGACCTAAAGCAAGCCCCATTTTTTCTTGGTCAGCTTTGGTTTTTGGTTCAACAGCAACCGAAATTACTGGCTCAGGGAATTCCATTCTTTCAAGGATGATTGGTGCGCTTTCCGCACAAAGTGTATCACCTGTAGTTACATCTTTAAGACCGATTGCAGCAGCGATGTCACCAGCGCGGACTTCTTTAATTTCTTCACGTTTGTTAGCGTGCATCTGAACGATACGACCAAAACGTTCTTTTTTATCTTTAACAGAGTTAAGAACAGTATCACCAGAGTTAACCACACCAGAGTAAACACGGAAGAATGTTAAGTTACCAACAAATGGGTCTGTTGCAATTTTGAATGCTAATGATGAGAATGGTTCATCATCACTTGAATGACGTTCTGCAGCTTCACCGTTTTGTAATTCACCTTTGATTGCTGGTACATCAGTTGGTGCTGGTAAATATTCAATAACCGCATCAAGCATGAATTGAACACCTTTATTTTTAAAGGCACTACCACAAGTGACTAAGATGATTTCATTAGCAAGTACGCGTTCACGTAATGCTGCTTTCACTTCTTCTTCAGTTAACTCTTCACCACCAAGGTATTTTTCCATTAACTCTTCACTTGCTTCAGCAGCAGTTTCAATTAAGAAAGAACGCCATTCTTCGACTTCTTCAACCATATCTGCTGGTACATCTTCATAAGTGAATGTTACGCCTTGATCAGCATCATTCCAGTTGATTGCTTTACGTTTAAGTAAATCAACAACACCAGTAAATCCTTCTTCTGCACCGATTGGTAAAACTAAAGGAACAGGTACTGCTGCTAAACGAGTTTTGATTTGATCAACAACACGTAGGAAGTTAGCACCCATACGGTCCATTTTGTTAACAAACGCAATACGTGGAACTTTATATTTGTTTGCTTGACGCCATACAGTTTCAGATTGTGGTTGCACGCCACCAACTGCACAGTAAACCATTACTGCACCATCAAGAACACGCATAGAACGTTCAACTTCGATTGTAAAGTCAACGTGTCCCGGGGTGTCGATGATGTTGATACGGTGTGGTTCAAATTGTTGGCCCATACCAGACCAGAATGCAGTTGTTGCAGCAGATGTGATAGTAATACCACGTTCTTGTTCTTGTTCCATCCAGTCCATGGTAGCTGCACCATCATGAACTTCACCAATTTTGTGACTTACACCAGTATAAAACAAAATACGTTCAGTCGTTGTTGTTTTACCTGCGTCAATATGTGCACTAATACCGATATTACGGTAGCGTGCTATAGGGGTTGTACGAGCCATATTAATCCTCTGTTTAGAATCGCTTGCTTAATAAAACATCATTTTGGTTGACTGATAGCAAATAAGGGCTATCAGTCCTAATTCAAGTCACTTATATAAATACAAGTGCGAATATTACCAACGATAGTGTGCAAACGCTCTATTAGCTTCAGCCATACGATGAACATCTTCGCGTTTTTTCACAGCGGTACCTTTGTTCTCAAAAGCATCCATCAGTTCATTCGCTAGGCGTAAAGCCATTGATTTATCGCCACGTTTACGTGCAGCATCTACAATCCAACGCATTGCAAGTGCATTACGACGAACTGGACGCACTTCAACAGGAACTTGGTATGTAGAACCACCAACGCGACGAGACTTAACTTCTACAGTTGGTCTTACGTTATCTAGTGCAACTTCAAAAGCTGCTAAGTGGTCTTTTCCACTACGCTCAGCTAATTTATCAAGAGCTGAATATACGATTGATTCTGCGATAGATTTTTTACCATCTATCATTAAAATATTTACAAATTTCGCCAGTAACTCTGAACCGAACTTCGGATCAGGAAGAATTTTTCTTTGACCGACAACATGACGACGTGGCATTGGAATACTCCGTTTATATGTTATAAATTTTTCAGGTTTACCCAAAACTCAAATGAGTTAAATGGAATTATATAGTTTGGCCTTACTTAACGGAGTCCCATTAAGCTTTAGATCGTTTAACACCGTATTTAGAACGGCTTTGTTTACGGTCTTTAACACCTGCACAGTCTAGTGCACCGCGAACAGTGTGATAACGAACACCCGGTAAGTCTTTAACACGACCACCACGGATTAAAATTACGCTATGTTCTTGTAGGTTATGACCTTCACCGCCGATATAAGAAGTCACTTCAAAACCATTGGTTAAACGTACACGACATACTTTACGTAATGCTGAGTTTGGTTTTTTCGGTGTAGTTGTGTAAACACGAGTACAAACACCGCGTTTTTGCGGGCATGCTTCAAGCGCAGGAACGTTACTTTTCGCTTCCTTTAGTGCTCTTGGTTTGCGTACCAGCTGATTAATTGTTGCCATTAATAAGCTCCTGATTAATTAAAATAAATTTAAAATTGCTTTTTAGATACGTAATTAATAACTGTAGACCAAAACCTATGTATATAAGTTTTGGGTCGCAAGATTCTAGACCCCAGAGGAGATAATGTCAAGTTTTTGCTATCAATAAGTGCTTGATCTTGGCGTTAATTATTTGTAGAAGGTGGTCGCTATTTTAATGAAGAAAAACCGGTAAATTTTAAAACGGGTAATAAGTATATCCAGACATATACTAGCTGTTTTGCTAATTGCTATATACCCCACCGTAAGTAACGATGGGGTATTATTTTTTAGTGGTGATCGATAAAAATAAATTTTAAAGCGAATAGTACAGCAAATATAATCACACACAGATTTAATTGCTTAAATTTACCCGTAAAGGTTTTTAATACCACGTAAGAGATAAAACCAAGTGCAACACCTTCAGTAATGGCAAAGGCAAATGGCATCATGATTGCGGTAATAAAGGCTGGCGTCGCCTCAGTTAAGTCAGACCAGTTAACTTTAACTAAGCTTGAAACCATTAAGATCCCAACAAAGATAAGTGCGCCAGATGTTGCATAACTTGGTACTAAATGAGCAAGTGGCGATAAAAATGTCACGATTAAGAATAATAAACCCACTACAACCGCGGTTAATCCTGTTCGCCCCCCCACTGAAATACCAGCTGAACTTTCGATATAGGTTAACACTGATGATGTGCCAAATAATCCTCCTAAAGATGAACTAAAACTATCGATCAATAGCGCTTGGCGCATTTTGGGGAATCGACCTTTTTCGTCACTGATTCCAGCTTTATCAGTTAATGCTAAAATAGTGCCTGATGAATCAAATAGGCTGACAATCATTATCGAAAAAATAACACCCATGATGCCGATATTAAGCGAGCCAGCTAGATCAACATGACCAACAACGCTAGTCACACTTGGTGGCATAGACACAATACCTTGGTAACTAATATTAGGATCAAGCCATAATGCCAGTAATGTTACGACTAAAATCGAAACTAATACGGCTGCATGAAAGTTACGAGCTGCTAAAATAACAATGATGAAGAAACCAAGCGATCCCAATAAAACTTTCAGCGATAAGATATTACCCATTGTTAAGAGTGTCGAAGGAGATGCAACTACAATCCCCATATTTTGAAAGCCCATAAAAGCAATAAATAGCCCAATACCGGCACTAATGCCTATGCGTAAACATTGTGGAATATGCTCAATTAACCAATGACGGACTTTAAAAAGTGACAAAGCAAAAAAGGCTAAAGAGCCCCAAAATATGGCGCCCATGCCGACTTGCCAAGAGTAGCCCATTGCACCGCATATACCATAGGCGAAAAAGACATTAAGTCCCATCGCAGGCGCTAATGCAATCGGTAAATTGGCAAATAAACCCATTAGAATCGTCGCAAAGGCAGTAACCACACAGGTTAATACAAAAACAGCAGAAGTATCCATTCCAGTTGCAGATAAGATGGATGGATTGACGAAGATGATATAAACCATTGTTAAAAAAGTGGTACAACCAGCGATAATTTCGGTACCGACAGTTGTTTTTTTCTCTTTCAGCTGAAATATTTTTTCAAATATTGAATTCATAAGTTAAGGCCTAATTTAGATTGATAAGCAAGAATAAAAGTTTATTGAGTGCTATCTATTTTTACCAAGAGGTAAAAATAAAAAAGATGAAGAGCTGTTGCCCCACATCTTCAAATAAACAGAAATTTTACTGCTTTATTATTGCCAGTTATTTATTTTGGTCAAGCGTTATTCTAGTTATTTCGCTGCACTATACTATAACGTTACAGAATCAAGTTTGTTTAACGTGATTTTTACTTTAAGAATTCTGTGGCTTTCTATTTCGGCGACTTCAAATAAATAATCGCCGATTTGTAATGTTTCGCCAACATTGAGTAAATGCTGCGCTTTTTCCATTAACAGCCCAGCCAAGGTATGATATTCACGCTTATCATCAAGGGCAATTGGCACAAAACGCACTAGTTCTTCAACAGGAATGTAACCATTAGCCATCCAACTATTATCACCAAGGCATTGAATATCATGTTTGGCATCAATTTCCTCTTCTTCAGTTGGAAAATCACCAGCAATGGTTTCAATGATGTCTGTTACCGAGACAACCCCTTGCATTGAACCAAATTCATCAACTACGAAAGCAAAATGCGTTTTAGCCTTTTTAAATTGTTCTAGTGCAACCAGTAACGATACCGTTTCTGGAAAGATTAAAGGTTGTTTGATAAGTGAGTGAATATCAATTGGTGCTTCACTTTGCAGCACATCTTTTAAAAGATCATTGATTTGGATAATACCTAAAGGCTCATCAATTGAATCATTATCGGTGACAACTAAACGTGAATGAGGATTATCAAAAATTTCTTTTATAATAGCGTCACGATCGTCATTAATATTAACCATATCAACGTCAAGTCGAGATGTCATAATGCTACTGACTGAACGTTGTGCCAGTCCAAGAACTCGTTCAACCATGCTCAGCTCTTGATGATTAAACACCGGAGCTTTTTTATGAGTATCTGATGCCACATCAGTAGTGTGACTATCTGGATCTTCTTCAGCATCCCCTTTTAATAGGTGTAAAATTGCTTCAGCTGTGCGTTCGCGTAATGGTTTTTTGTTTAATGCTTTGCGACGATTAAAAATAGCTAATTGATTGAAAAACTCAATCATAATTGAAAAGCCGATAGCCGCATATAAATAACCTTTCGGAATCATAAAATCAAAACCTTCGGCAACGAGACTAAAACCGATCATTAATAAAAAACTCAAACAGAGGATAACAATAGTTGGGTGAGCGTTGACAAAATTAGCCAGAGGTTTACTCGCAACCATCATAATACCTATTACAATACATACCGCAATAATCATCACAGGAATATGCTCAACCATACCAACAGCAGTAATAACTGAGTCAAGTGAGAAGACGGCATCTAATACCACAATTTGCGCAACAACAGTCCAGAAATGAGACGTTTTTTTCGGTTTACCATCTTCATGAGATGAGCCTTCTAGGCGTTCATTGAGTTCCATGGTTGCTTTAAATAGTAAAAATACCCCGCCGATTAACATAATCAGTTGGCGTGCATTAAAGTTGATTCCGAATATTGAAAATAACGGCGTGGTGAGCGTAACTAACCATCCCGTGAACATTAACAATAAAACGCGTGTAATTAATGCGAAAGCGAGACCAGTAACGCGTGCTTTATCTCGTTGTTGGGGAGGAAGTTTCTCGGCAAGAATGGCAATAAAAACAATGTTATCAATGCCAAGGACGATTTCAAGTACAACCAGAGTGGATAAGCCAATCCAAATTGTAGGATCCATGATCCATTCCATATGTCAGGTGATTACCTCTAATAAATACAGCACATGCTGCGTTGTAATTCTGGCTGTAATTGGGCAAATAATCAATAAAATATTTATAAAAATTACGTATTTTGTCAAAAACTTTCAGGAAAGTATGTGTTTTAGTATAAAATCAGCTTCGCCAAAAAGTAGGCGTAAATAAAACCAATAGTGTAAAGATTTCCAACCGCCCAAATAACATATCGACAACCATTACCCACTTTACTATATCGCTCACACTAGCAAAATTATCGCTCACACTA
The DNA here is from genome assembly GCF_057063585.1 of Gilliamella sp. X-60. Lineage (NCBI taxonomy): Bacteria > Pseudomonadati > Pseudomonadota > Gammaproteobacteria > Orbales > Orbaceae > Gilliamella > Gilliamella sp. X-60. Next base: position 7,140 of record NZ_JBXSQJ010000031.1, read on the forward strand.
CCAAGGCCGACCCCTAAATTATTCAGTGATGAGGCAACAATGTAAAAAGAATCTGTAGTATCAATGCCGGTTGCCATAATAGCAAATAAGCTAACTAAAAAGACTAACGCATATGCCGAAAAGAATCCCCAAACAGCTTCAATAATACGTTCAGGCACTACTCGATTATTTAATTTTAAAGTATAGATAGCATTTGGATGAATTAAACGCTTTAATTCACGCGACCCTTGCATAAACAACAGCAGAACTCGAACTACTTTTAAGCCACCGCCAGTTGAACCTGCACAACCACCAATAAATGAAGCACACAGTAAAAAAATCGGTAATGATGAAGGCCATGTATTAATATCATCAACCGTAAATCCAACCGTTGCCGTTATCGATACAACTTGCAGTACTATTTTATCGATACTTAATTTCCGTTCTGGTTGATAAAAATAAATGCCAAACGCACAGATTGCAATTAAAACAGCTAAAATAAAAACAAAAGTTCTAAATTCTTGATCTCGCCAGTAAACTTTAATTGAAAATCCACTTAATGCGGCAAAATGAAGCGCGAAGTTACAACCCGATAAGATTAAAAAGAGAGTAACAATGTAATTGATTGTGGCGCTATTAAAGTAAGCAAGGTTATCGTCGTGAGTTGAAAATCCTCCCATTGATATTGTCGAAAAGCTATGTGATACAGCATCAAATACATTCATGCCAGCCAGCCAAAGACAAATAGCGCAAAGTGTTGTCAGCAAAATATAAATTGACCAAAGTGTTTTTGCGGTTTCGGCAATGCGAGGACGCATTTTACTGTCTTTTTGTGGGCCGGGGATTTCAGCGCGATAAAGTTGCATGCCCCCTACACCCAACAATGGTAAGATGGCGACAGCCAAGACAATAATCCCCATACCACCAAGCCATTGCAGTAATTGGCGGTAAAAAAGTAGAGCTTTAGGTAGATGATCTAACTTAACAATTGTTGTGGCGCCCGTAGTGGTTAGGCTCGAGAACGATTCAAAAAAAGCATTGGTTAAATTTAAATTAATATGCGTATCAAAAATAAAAGGGAAGGCACCTATTGTACCAAGCACAACCCAAAATAGTACGACGATAAAAAAGCCTTCACGCGTGCTCAGTTCATGGCGATGGTGACGATTAGGTAGCCATAATAAACATCCTAATATCAATGCAGCAAAAAATGATCGAACAAAGATTGCACCAGCGCCGTCACGATAGATTAAAGCAATAAGAGCTGGTAGTAGCATAAATATCGATAACAGGGCAATTAATAGCCCAATAATGCGAAGGATTGATCGCCAATGCATAATAATAGTCTCTATTTAAAACCACGAGCTGTTTTGATAAGATCATAAGCAGCTTGAATTTCTTGTGCACGTTTTTTGGCAGCTTCCAACATTTCTTTTGGTAAACCTTTAGATACTAATTTATCTGGATGGTGTGCATTCATCAATTTACGATAAGCTCTTTTGATTTCTGAGATTTCAGCAGATGAGTCAATACCCAAAATTCTGTAAGCATTTTGTAGATCTGATTGCGTCGATCGGCCTTGATAACCACCATAATGATTACTACGTTGATATTGATCCCGCTGATTTTGTTGGTTGTTATAACTATTATGACGAAAATGGTAACTACCCATCATCATTTGAATATATATTGCCATTTGTTGACGTGGAATATTAAATTCTTCAGCTACAATAAAAAGAATTTGTTGCTCTTTTTCATCTAAAATTCCATCAACTAATGCCGCTTGGATCAATTGCTCACAAAAAATATTTAATACATTACGTCGGTAACGATATTGTGCATATAGCTCAGCTAAACGAGACCTGAGTGGATAGTCACTGGCTTTGCCTCGATTAAATGAGTCTTGTGCTAGTTTTCGACTATTTCGATCCAGTTGTAATCTGTCCATGAATTGGCTAGCCAGATTAATATCATCTTGAGTGACAACACCTTTTGCTTTACTTAAATGACCAAGGACTTCAAAAACAACCGTTAAGTAAAGTTCTGGATTTGCTTTGGTTTTTTGTTCGGTTAATTTATTGCAAAATGCTTGGTAAAGCATTGGACCAATAAATAACCCAAATAAAAACCCCCATCCCGTTTTTAATACAATACTTAATACAAAGCCAGTAATCATCGCCCAGATAAAAGACATATTATTCGTTCACCTCAATCTTATCTATCTTTTGTAAACCTCGTGGTAACGCTGTGCCTTTGCGTGCTCGTTCTGCTCTAAATTTTTGTAAATCGGCAGGATTGAGTGTCAGTTTACGTTTTCCTGCATACAAAGTCACTGATGCCTCTGAGGTAATGAATATCATATAAGAAAGACTATCATCTGCGCCAGATAGCGACACAATTTTATTTCCTTTACCTTTGGCTAGTTCTGGTAAATCTTTTACTGGAAAGATGAGCATTCGACCTGCTTGAGTAATAGACAGCAGTAAACTATGTTCAGATAGAATTTCCATAGGTGTAAGTATTTTTGCATTATTTGGCAAATTGATAACCGCCTTACCGTTACGGTTGCGAGCAACTAAATCATTAAATTGACAAATAAAACCATAACCTGCACTAGATGCCATTAGAAATTTTTGATTATCATTTTGACACATCAGCACATGTTCAACCGTTGCGCCCGCAGGTAGCGCTAGTTTACCAGTTAATGGTTCACCTTGGCTTCGGGCAGATGGTAAGGTATTTGGCTCTATAGCATAACTACGACCTGTTGAGTCGATAAAGATAACTGGCTGATTGCTTTTTCCTTTCGCGGCGACTTTAAAGCTATCACCCGCTTTATAACTTAAACCTGTAGCATCAATGTCATGACCTTTAGCGGTTCTAACCCAGCCCATTTCAGACAAAATAACAGTAACAGGTTCGGATGGTGTTAACTCTTGTTCACTAATAGCTTTAGCTTCACTGCGCTCAACAATCGGTGAGCGACGCTTATCACCATATTTTTTTGCATCTTCTTGCAACTCTTTTTTAATTAAATTACTCAGTTTTTTAGGTGAAGCTAACAAAGCTTGCAGATGATCACGCTCTTTTGCAAGCTCACTTTGTTCACCTTTAATACGTACTTCTTCAAGTTTGGCTAAATGACGGAGTTTTAACTCTAAAATAGCTTCGGCTTGAATATCGGTTAATGCAAAACGGCTAATTAATTCTTGTTTCGGTTCATCTTCGTTGCGAATAATTTCGATCACTTCATCAATATTTAAAAATGCAATCAATAAACCATCAAGGATATGTAGTCTTTTTAAAATTTTATCTAAACGATAATTTAGGCGACGAGTGACAGTGTTTTTACGATATTCAAGCCATTCAGTGAGAATTTCAACCAAACCTTTGACTGACGGGCGATTATCCAGCCCAATCATATTCATATTAACACGATAACTTTTTTCGAGATCGGTGGTTGCAAATAGATGATTCATCACTTGTTCTAAATCGACTCGATTTGAACGTGGCACAATCACTAAACGAGTTGGATTTTCGTGATCCGACTCATCGCGTAAATCTTCAATTAAAGGTAGCTTTTTAGCTCGCATCTGAGAAGCAATTTGTTCTAGGATTTTAGCGCCTGACACTTGATGAGGAAGATCTGTAATCACAATATCTCCATCTTCTTTTTTCCAAACCGCACGCATACGAATTGAGCCACGCCCTGTTTTATAGATTTTCGCGATATCATCAGGTGGCGTAATAATCTCAGCTTCGGTCGGAAAATCAGGCCCTTGTATGTGAGCCATTACTTCGCTTAAAGTTGCATTTGGATTGTCAGCCAGCATAATTGCCGCATTCGCCACCTCACGAATATTATGTGGAGGAATATCGGTTGCCATACCGACCGCAATTCCCGTTGTGCCATTTAATAAAATATTCGGTAGTCTGGCTGGTAACATTTTCGGCTCTTGTAAAGTACCATCAAAATTTGGCGTATAATCAACCGTTCCTTGCCCTAACTCACCTAATAATAATTCAGCATATTTCGATAAGCGTGATTCGGTATAACGCATAGCAGCAAATGATTTAGGATCATCTGGTGCCCCCCAGTTACCTTGCCCATCAACTAATGGATAGCGATATGAAAATGGTTGTGCCATGAGCACCATAGCTTCATAACAGGCGCTATCACCATGAGGATGATATTTACCAAGTACATCCCCTACAGTACGTGCTGATTTTTTAAATTTTGCTTGCGCATTTAAACCTAGTTCTGACATGGCATAGACAATACGTCGTTGCACGGGTTTGAGACCGTCACCAATAAACGGTAGTGCGCGATCCATAATGACATACATTGAGTAGTTTAAATAAGCGCTTTCGGTAAAGGTACGTAGCGACTGGACTTCTACTCCGTCATGAGTTATATCACTCATTATTGTTCCTCTAAATCATTCTGTTTGTTAGACATCAAGTTCAACTTGATCGCCTTTTTCTTGTAGCCACTCGCGGCGATCTTCTGCGCGTTTTTTGGCAAGTAGCATATCCATTAATGCCATCGTTTGCTCACTATCATCAAGCGATAGCTGTACTAAACGGCGCGTATTGGGATCCATCGTTGTTTCACGTAGTTGCAGAGGGTTCATTTCCCCTAATCCTTTAAAACGCTGTACATTTGGTTTGCCTTTTTTACGTTTAAGCTGCTCTAAAATACCTTCTTTTTCTTCTTCATCTAAGGCGTAATGAACTTCCTTTCCTAGATCGATACGATAAAGTGGAGGCATAGCAACAAAAACATGCCCATGCTCAACCATGGTACGAAAATGACGAACAAATAACGCACAAAGTAAGGTGGCAATATGTAATCCATCCGAGTCAGCATCGGCTAAAATACAAATTTTACCATAACGTAATTGGCTCAAATCATTGCTATCTGGATCAATACCTATTGCCACTGAAATATCATGAATTTCTTGAGATCCTAATACTTCGTCGGATGACACTTCCCAAGTATTTAAAATCTTACCTTTAAGCGGCATAATGGCTTGAAATTCACGATCTCGAGCCTGTTTAGCTGAACCGCCAGCCGAGTCTCCTTCCACTAAAAAAAGTTCAGTACGGCTTAAATCTTGCGATGAACAATCAGCCAGCTTACCCGGTAGTGCAGGGCCACTAGTTAGCTTTTTGCGGATAACTTTTTTTGAGGCTTTTAAGCGTTTTTGCGCACTGGAAATTACCATTTCAGCTAATAATTCAGCTATTTGCACATGTTGATTTAACCAAAGACTAAACGCATCTTTCACAATTGCCGACACAAATGCCGCACTCTGGCGTGATGATAATCGCTCTTTAGTTTGACCTGCAAATTGAGGTTCTTGCATTTTAACCGAAATAACATAAGCACAGCGTTCCCAAATATCATCGGCAGTTAATTTTAAGCCTCGCGGTAACAAATTGCGAAACTCACAAAACTCACGCATTGCGTCTAACAAACCTTGACGTAAACCATTAACATGCGTACCACCTTGTATCGTTGGAATTAAGTTAACGTAACTTTCAGTCAATAGTTCTCCACCTTCTGGCATCCAAACTAGTGCCCACTCTACGGCTTCTGTTTCACCAATATGGCTGCCAGTAAAAGGGATTTGTGGTAATAGTGGGTAACCACTAACAGATTCCATTAAATAGTCTTTTAGGCCATCTTGATAACACCAGCGTTGTTCGGTTTTGTTGATTTTATCTTTAAAAATAATATCAAGACCTGGGCAAAGCACGGCTTTGGCTTTAAGAAGATGAGACAAACGTAGGACAGAAAATCTTGGAGAATCAAAATATTTTTCGTCTGGCCAAAAATGCACTTTGGTACCCGTATTACGTCGCCCACACGTACCAGTAACATGCAGATCCTCAACCTTATTGCCGTTTTCAAAAGCTATTTCGTACACATGACCATCACGATGAACGGTAACATCAACGCGTTTAGATAACGCATTGACCACCGAAATCCCCACACCATGCAAACCACCCGAAAATTGGTAATTCTTGTTCGAAAATTTACCACCAGCATGTAAACGGCAAAGTAATAGCTCAATTGCAGGCACGCCTTCTTCCGGATGAATATCAACAGGCATTCCTCGCCCATCATCAATGACTTCTAGTGAATTATCTTCATACAGAGTTACCTTGATTTGACGAGCATGGCCAGCGATGGCCTCGTCGACACTGTTATCAATGACTTCCTGCCCTAGATGGTTTGGGCGACTTGTGTCAGTATACATTCCTGGACGATGACGAACAGGATCTAGCCCTTTTAATACTTCAATATCAACGGCATTATAAGTGGATTGCGACATAATGTTTCTATATTACTCGAATAAATGGCGGCTATTATACCAACCTTTGAACAATAAGACCAAGGTCAATGGTAAAGGCACTTTAACAAGTGATGAGATCCGCTATTAATTAGGTAAGCTAAATAATACGATTTTTTAAGGAGGTAAGATAAAAATTTATTACTAAAAACACAAAATCGTTTATAATTCACCCTGATATTGATTGTTTATTAGCGTTTAATTAATGATTTTATTTTTATTTTTTAATAAAAAACAAACATAAATAATAAAATCCGCATATGGAAAGGAAATGAATAATGTTAGAAATAGTCACTTACCTGTCGTGGCAAGTAAGCCACAATTATAAGCATTTGGTCGTTTTATTTTTCGTTTCGATATTTTGCCTTTTTTATTGGTATTATTGTAAAACAAAACCAGTATTACATTATATTATACCGATTCTATTTTTCATGACATTCCGTAGTCATTATGCAGGTGCGTTATCGGCCACAACAGCAGATGTGATACACGGTCATGCACCTTATCTTACTTTTGATGGTGGTGCAACCAAAAGCGATATTAAAGCGTTATTCGGCATCAGACTCCCTGATGGGCGTGAATATGTGCCAGATGGTGGGAAGTCAAATCTATATCCAAATGCTGAAGTAGTCATAAATGGGTATGAACCAATTGAGTTGCCAAGCAATGCAAACACTTTTGATAGTATCCAAACACTAGTGCCTCTATCTGATTCAAGTATTAATTTAAACGATTTAATAGGTAAAAATGACTATTGGTCAGATGATGATGGCGATGGAAATGTCAGTATAACAGGTCTTCTAGAACTTGCTTGGTATGATGTAAATGATAACTATATTACAGATACTACAAGTAATTTTGATCCCTGCTCGGCCCCCTATCAGTTAGAACTTTACTTAACCAACCCTCAACTATCAACTCAATATGGCGTACCAAGGACAAGGATCTTACCGAATGCTTGGCAACTGTACAGGTTTAAAGTGACAAATGAAGTACGTGTTTGTTATGCACAACCTCCGGCTCTGTATGGTATGGAAGGTACAAACTGGAGCAGAGGTCTTGGCTTTCAGGTGAAAAATATTGATGACCCCAAGCAAAACTTTCCGACAACGGGATCAAATGAACTCAGTTTCCGTTTACTGTTAGGCGGTATCACACCAAAGCAAATCATTGATGCGAATGGTACAACAGTGTCAGCAGTAAGTGGTGGTCAATCTGTGACATTATTATTAAGTACAGAAACAGGTCAAGGATGGGATGGCTATAATCAAGAGCTATTAAAGATAACATTAAAAGGTCCAAATAAAGATTCGAGTAACAAAAGTTTTAATCCCTCGTTATTTAAGCTTTACGCCGATGGTAGCCACAATAAATTGCTTTATAGCTTTAAAATAGAACGCTGGTATATTGCCAATCCAGATGATTCTAATGATGGTTCTTATGCTGAAGCTGAAATATTCTGTAATAGTTTAGGTAACGATTATCGTATACCTAGTGTTGGGGACTATACCAATGCGAATAACTCTTCTTGGCAGTGGGGCGAGCCGGGACAAGGAAATGAAAGCCTAAGACAACTAAGTTACAAAATTGATGACAAGTGGATAGGCGGTTTATTTAATGAATGGGGAGAATTTACCTACAATAATCGCCATAGAAATGACGATTGGAGCGATGACCAATATTGGGCATCTGACGGATATATAGTCTCTCCATATGGAGATATTACCACCTCAAATAATAATATCTACACCTACGCCGTGGCAGCATGTGTAACGCCTTAAAATAACGCGTGTTAGATTACCCGTTATTAAATGGGTTGCATATAGATAATCTCAATTTTTAATAAAGATTGGGATTATCTGAGTAGTATCTTATAAATAGATCTTTACAAATCTTAACCCCAAAAAAGCGGTTTTTCATTTAAAAAGTATTACTTTTGCTAGTAACATGTTAACCAAAGATTGAAATGAAACCTTACTTTTTTCAAGATTTGATATCCAAAATATTTGTAATGTGGTTGATAACAATATGAGTATTATATATTGCTAATCTATCTATTTAATCATTGCGCCATTAAGTTTTGATTAATTTAATAGCACTTTTCGTTTTTAGTTTGTTTATTCATCTTTTAGTATTATTATCAACATAATTTCATATCAACATTAGGGAATGATGTGAGTAAATTACAGAATAAAACAAGCAAATGCGATTTTTTACAAAAACCGATAACAATTGATGATGTAGCTGCCCTGACTAATAATATACAATTACCTTTTTCCTACGTTGAACCAAGTACTAATGCTAATAGTACAATTTCAAATCCCACCGATGAAGAAAAAATTGTTTATAGTGCGTGTTTAGTTAACTGCGGTAGTCGCTGTCCTTTAAAAGTCCATGTTAAAAACGATATTATTACTAAAATAGCGTCAGAAGATGGGGTAAATGATGCCGTTTTTGGTTTACATCAAATCCGCCCTTGCCTTCGCGGTAGATCTGTTCGTTGGCGAACTTATGATCCAGATCGTTTAAAATATCCTATGCTACGCATTGGTCAACGTGGTGAAGGTAAATTTAAACGTATTTCATGGAGCGAGGCGATTAATTTACTGGCAGATAAATTGAAATATACTATTAATCGGTATGGCAACGAGGCAATTTATTACCAATATGGTTCAGGAACAACTGGCGCTAATCTTTCAGGTCGTAATGCATGTCAGCGTTTTTTAAGTACGATTGGTGGTTTTTTAAATTATCATGGTGATTATTCCAGTGGGCAAATTTCGGCTATTCGACCTTATATTTTTGGTAATGCTAAGGATTCTTTGCTTGATCAAATAAAGCATTCCGATTTAGTTGTGATGTTTGGGCATAATATTGCCGAAACCCGAATGTCAGGTGGAGGGCAAGTTACAGAGCTTTTTCATGCATTAGAACAGAGCAACGCACGGGTGATTATTATTGATCCGCGTCATAGCGAAAGCGTGGTGGCTTATAATGCCGAGTGGATCCCAATTATTCCCGGTACCGATGCCGCATTAGTTGCCGCAATTGGCTATACATTACTTGAGCAAGATCGCATTGATGAAAACATGCTTAATCAATATTGTATTGGTTGGAGTGCCGATTCTTTACCTGATAGTGCGCCACCTTATAGTGATTATAAATCTTACCTTTTAGGATTAGGCTATGACAGAACGCCTAAAACACCAGAATGGGCCGCTAAAAAAACTGGTATTCCGGCTGTACAAATTCGTAAATTAGCGATGGAGATTATCAATGCTAAGGCTGCTTGGATTTCGCAAGGTTATGGTGTACAGCGTTGGCAAAATGGCGAACATACCGCTCGAGCTATTATGATTTTACCCATTATAACCGGTCAATTTGGTAAGCCGGGTACCAATATCGGCACGTGGGGTGGTAGTATTGTTTATCCGATACCTAGCTTTAATTTGCCAAATCCAGTAAAAACTAGCATACCTTTCTTTTTGTGGACGAAAGCAATTGCAGACGGCCCAAACATGACAGCTAAAAATGCTTACCTAAAAGGTAAAGATAAGCTGGATGTTGGTATTAAATTTATCTGGAATTACGCCGGTAATGTAATGGGAAATCAGCATTCGGATCTTAATTATACCCATCAAATTTTACAAGATGAGTCTAAATGTGAATTTATTGTTGTTTGGGATACGCATATGACCGCATCAGCCAAATATGCCGATTTATTGTTACCGGATGTTTCATCAGTTGAAAATACTGATTTAATTAATAATTCTTATTCATCTGGTGCGTATAGCTATCTTATTCGTATGCAACGCGCAATTAAGCCACTTTGGGAAAACCGATCAGCGTATGATGTGTTAACCGAACTGTCCGAGAAAATGGGCGTAAAAGATAAATTTACAGAAAACCGTAGTCAAGATGAATGGATAGCGTATTGTTATGAGCAGTTACGAAAACGTGAACCTCATTTACCCCCTTTTGCCGATACTGACGGTATGGGAGTAATTGATCGTAAACTTGCTGATAGTGATACTCAAATTGGATTAAAAGCCTTTAGAGATGATCCAATTAAAAATCCATTAAATACGCCGTCCGGAAAAATTGAGATCTATTCTGAAGCGCTAGCTAACATAGCCAATGAATGGGAACTTGATGCAGACGATATACTCTACCCCATTCCGGCGTATTTACCTGCGATTGAAGGCAGTGAAGATAAACTCAAACGTAAAAAATATCCGTTGCAACTTATCGGTTTTCATACCAAAGGACAATGCCATTCCAGTTACAGTAATTTACCGCAACTGCGCGAAGCGGTTGCTAATAGTCTTTGGATTAATCCATTAGATGCTGAGCAAAGGCAAATAAAACATGGCCAGTTAGTTGAGGTTTATAATGACCGCGGTCGGCTTTCTATCCCTGCTAAAGTCACACCCAGAATATTACCGGGTGTCATTGCTATTCCGCAAGGGATGTGGGCAAAAACCAATGAGATAGGGATTGATATTGGCGGTTGTATTAATCGCTTAACATCATTGCGTCCAACAGTACTTGCAAAAGCGAACCCCCAGCATACCAATTTGGTTGAAGTCAAACCATTATTAAACATCATAAATTAAACAACGGATAATAAAAATGCAATATGGATTTTATATTGATTCTTCAAAATGCACCGGTTGCAAAACTTGCCAACTCAGTTGTAAAGACGAAAAAGATAATGCGTTAGGTGTTCATTTTCGCCGTGTTTACGAGTATGGCGGAGGTAATTGGCAGCAAGTTGATGGTATGTGGCAAAATGATACTTTTACCTACTATTTATCCATCTCATGTAATCATTGCCAAGAGCCTGCTTGTGTACAGGGTTGCCCTACAGGTGCAATGCATAAACGATCACAAGATGGCTTAGTTGTTGTTAATCAAGATATTTGCATCGGTTGCCGAAATTGTGAAACCCATTGCCCTTATGGTGCACCGCAATTTGATCATCAAAAACAGGTCATGTCAAAATGTGATGGCTGCTATGAACGTGTTGCTGAGGGATTAAAACCTGTTTGCGTTGAATCGTGTCCACAAAGAGCCTTAGATTTTGACGAAATTGACAAACTACGTCAGCATCATGGTCATAAATGTGATATTGCACCACTACCAAGTTCGCAACTCACTAAACCCAATATAGTGATAAAACCCCATGCGCAAGCCAAGGCGTCTGGCAATACTTTAGGTAAAGTACTCAATCCTGAGGAGTTATAAGTAATATGCGCAACTTACCACTAGTGTTTTTTTACGGTTTTAGAACAATTAACTAATGACATAGTTTTGAGGAGATATTTCTTTGAATAAAATCGCTTCTATCACATTAGCAAAGCTACTTGGTGCTTTTTTTTATTATCCACCAAATAGTAACGTTACTACGCCATTAATGCAGGCATTATTACATATTAACCATTTGGTTAAGTGGCCAGATCCTGCTTTTATTGATAAGCAGTGTAGTATATTGGCTAATCATATGGATGATCCTGAACTTAACTATCAATTTTCATTACTATTTGAAGGTCAAGGAACGATGCCGGCACCGCCGTGGGGTTCATTTTACCTCGATAAAGAACACCTATTGCTAAGTGAATCACAAGCATACTATCGTAAATTTTTGCAACAACATGGTTTGACACTCAATACAGGCATAAATGAGCCAGAAGATCAATTTGGATTAATGCTAATGGCCTATGCCATGTTGCTTGAAAATAATAACGCTGTAGTGGCAAAACAATTAATCAATGAACATTTGATGATTTGGTCTTCTGCCTATCTAAAAAAGCTAAAGCAAAACAGGGTTAGCCCGTTTTATCAAGCTTTAGCGGAGATTGTTGATCAATATTTACAGATGCTTTAATGACATAATATGCATGCTCATTGATCAAAAGCTAGTTATTTTATTCAAATATTCATTTTGTTTCGTTATAAGAGATAACCTACGATATCATAATATTGCAGCTTTTATCGTAATCGGTATAATGCCTCCTCTGATTTTTAAGGTAAATAATATTGATGTTAGCTTATATACAATTAATGCGGTTAGACAAACCAATTGGCACCTTATTACTACTTTGGCCAACACTCTGGGCAATTTGGCTTACTGGCTTACCTTATACTTATATCACGCTCATTTTTATTTTAGGTGTATTTGTTATGCGTGCAGCTGGCTGTGTAGTCAATGATTATGCCGATCGCCATTTTGATACACACGTTGAACGCACAAAAAATCGCCCCCTTGCCCGTGGTGCATTGACCGAAAAAAACGCATTATTGACCTTATTTATATTATTATTTATCGCCCTTTGTTTATTATTAACTTTAAATAAACTCTCTTGGTTGATTGCCTGTTTTGCATTATTAACCGCACTTATTTATCCTTTTATGAAGCGTTATACCCATTTACCACAAGTCATATTAGGCATTGCATTTAGTTGGAGCATTCCGATGGTATATGCGGCAACCATTGAGCAGTTTCCGTTAACCTGTTGGTTGCTTTTCTTCACTAATATATGTTGGACAATTGCTTATGACACTGAATATGCCATGGTCGATCGCAATGATGATGTAAAAATTGGCATCAAATCCACCGCCATCTTATTTGGATGTTATGACAAATTAATCATTGGATTATTGCAGATAGTTTCAGTTATTGGTTTATTATTTATTGGTTTAACTAATCAGTTATCACAGATCTTCTATATTGCTTTATTACTAGCCACAGCACTATTTATTTACCAACAATGGCTAATAAAAGATCGAGTTCGAAACAGATGTTTCAACGCGTTTATGAATAATAATTATGTGGGTTTTATCGTGTTTTTAGGTCTGTTTTTTGCTTAAAAATTAAAGGTATTTGTGAGGTTATAGATTGATTGGTCTAAATATCGCCATGATAAAATTTTATTTAGGGCTCCCTTTTGCTATTAAAAAAATAATTAAAGTACCTCAACAGTTGCCACTTGTTTAGGTCCCTCATAAATAATTATTTTAAACCCTTTGTTGAGTAAATAACTGGGCGCATTTTCCATTAAAAAATAAGCTTCCCCAAAACCTATTCTTTCGTGAGTATTAATGTTCTCATTATTTTTAACATTTATTACCAATGACCAACTTGTCATATCACCCTGCTTGTCTTTAAGCGGTTCAGTGATCGGATAGTATTTTGTATTTATGGGAAGCGTTTGTTTTCCACCTTGTTGTATAGATCGCCAATAAATTTTGACATTAACTGTCGAACGTTGCATTTTTAGATTCCTATTTAGTCATTTGTTATTCTTTTATTTTTCAATATGTGTACCAATTTATTTAAAGGGCTTCTTAATAATAAATTATCAAATTTTACTTAGCCATAAAGATTCTTTTTTGTTTAAAAAAGACAGATCTTACATACTCCCATCGTGAGAGGAAAATTTATATAGAAAATTACACTTGCTTCAATTTTAAGTGGTAGGTGTCTACCTTCTTATAAATATATCACTAAATTGCTCAATCATTTCTTTTGTGACGATATTATTTTTATAATCTGTTAAGTAACTTTTGTTTAATTTGCTATAACCATTTTTATCCAATTTATCCACCTGCCAATTGCAAACAGGGCATAGTTCAAAAAGAGCATCTTCAGCGCTTTCGAACACCATAAATTGGCAACAAACACAAGCTACCCCTGATATTTCACTATCTGGATGATCAATAATCTTGATTTTATTACCGGTAATTTGCTCGATTTTTGTTTCGAGATAACGATTTTTGAATAACGGTGAGGGTTTATAATTATCAAGAATATCATTATTAAATATTGCTTGTTTAGCATGCTCGCAAGATTGCTGGTTTATCATGCCATTTTCAAATAAATACGTTGTTCTAGCTTGTAAGCTTAAACTAAATAACGCATGATAACTTAAAAAATTGATGACCTCATCACGCAAAAAAGATATACACATAATACTGCTATGTCTCTATTAAGCTCATAATTAAATGAACGCTATAGTGCTAATTACCTATTTAGAAAGAATATAATTACCACAAACGGTCATTTTTTGAAATAAATATAAAGCACAATTGAAACTATAACCCAACTCCATATAACAATATCTAGCTGGCGATTTTTCTTATATTTTTTGTCAAGAGACTGTAATACCTCATCCAAAAATAAAATAAAACGGTTAAATGAATCAAATTGCAATGTTAATTCTTGCTCTACGACTGACCAGTAGTAAACACAACCATTATCTTGAGGCCTTAATGAAAGCAGGTAACAATTCAAGTTTAGATCAGAAGCAAAAGGTAGCATATCTTGTAGCTGCGGAAAATCTCGCCTAAACTGCGCATAAATATTTTCTATTGTAAGGCCATATTTTATGCTAAAAAAATTAATCAAAAACTTGTCATCAACATAATTACTCATTTTACTATCAACTTGTATAAAAGTTCCTCCGTTAAATTGGCGGTAAAAGCTGATAAAATCATCGGGAATTTTATTCCCAACTAATTGACTAAATTCGTTGAGTTCTTCATCAGTTAATTGCTGTTGTGTTTCTTCGAGTTTCAATACCATCTGTTTTTTCTTTTCACCAAAACCGTATCAACTAAAAAGCATGACTTATTATTTTTTTATTTAATAGCTTCATCATGCACTTTTTATTATTTGAGTTATAAATTGATTTCGTCGATAGTTTGCATTACTCGTGCTGTAATTAAAGGCTTAAGTATTGTATTCATGGTTTCAATTTTTGCTAAGTTGGTATCATTCTGGTCATCTAAATAACCTTGCTCTCGTAGTGATGCAACTAATGTTGAAAAGACACCTTTGTCGAAGAATTCCGGAGCATTAATACCATGCAAAACAGATAACCTCTCAGCAATGAGTCGCGCCTCTTTTTCTAGTGTCGCACGACTAATCGTTGGATCTTTTTGCAATAAAGAAAACGCAATGGCATAACGTTGCAATGTATCTTTAGATGATGACGCAATTAACTGTAAATCCGACATTTTTAAATAATTCAATGTTAATTTATCTGGTGAATAGCTGATGAGGTTTAATTCGGCATACGTTTTAATAATTTTATTCACATATTCAGTAAGTTGTTCTGCATTATGATAAACAAATAGTTCTGATTTGATTAAAGGAAAAATTAGTTTTACTTGTTCTAGCACTTCAGCAGATGAAATTCGATTATGTTTGAGTAAAATTCTCGCCACAATAGCCGGAATAATCAGCAAATGCTGAATATTATTTCGATAATAAGTCATTAAAACCGCTTGTTCGGAAGTAAGACCGACGATTTCGCCAGCTTCATCTGTTGTGATAACAAATTTCCCCATTTCTTTGGCATGTTCATACAATTCTTCTGGTGTTTGATCTGGAATAGTTATCAAATCTGAATAAGGAATACTTTTTAATAATTTTAACAAATGATCTATCTGTTCAATTAACCTAACTTTAGTTAGCGCTCGTTGATCTGCCGCTAATAATATTGAACAACATAAATTCATCGCGTTGATTGCCGCTGATGAATTAATATGCTCCATAATTTGCTTAGCAAGTAAGTTAGTTGTTGGTGTCAACCATTGTGGGCGTTGGGTGCCGGTTGGTTCTATAGCATCTCGCCATTCTGGTATATGTTGGTTCAAAAATTGGTTTAACGGTATCGGTTGACCAAAATTAACATAACCAAACCCCAATTTTTTTAGTTTTAAAAATGCTTTTATAGTACGCCATAAACTCTCTTTTTCTTTTTTTGCTCCTCGTAATTCATTAGCATAGGTAGCAACTTCTAGTACATGCTCATAACCAATATAAACGGGCACAACAGTAATTGGTCTTGCATCACCACGTAATAATGTTTGAATTGTCATCATTAACATGCCTGTTTTAGGATCGAGTAACCGACCGGTACGTGATCGCCCACCTTCAACAAAATACTCAACAGCATAACCGCGGATAAAAAGTTCAGCTAAATATTCTCGAAAAACCGAAGTATAGAGTTTATTACCTCTGAATGAGCGGCGAATAAAAAATGCACCTAATCGCCTAAAAATAGGACCTGCGGGCCAAAAGTTCAAGTTAATGCCAGCTGCAATATGGGGCGGGACTAGCCCTTGTCGATAAAGTACATAAGATAATAACAAGTAGTCCATATGGCTACGGTGGCAAGGGGCATAGACAATTTCATGACCATTTTGCGCTAACTCACGAACAGGATCAGCATTTGTCACTTTTAACCCTTGATAAAGCCTATTCCACGCCCAAGTGAGGACAAAATCTGTAACTCTTAGCATACGATAAGAAAAATTAGCCGCAATTTCATTTAAAATGACTAATGCATTTTTTTGGGCTTTATCAAGACTCACATTTTTACTTTTGGCTTCTTCTTGTATAGCTTCAGAAAGTACTTGTTTTTTGAGTAAATTATTTAACATTGCTTGACGAACAGGAAGTTTAGGGCCAATTGAGGCCATGCGCTGTTTTGCAAAATGAATCCGTGCAACACGTGCTAATTTATGTGCTAAAACAGGAAGATCTTGCTGTTTATCCACATGAATATCTTTAAATGAAACCGTGCGAGAAAATCGCGTATAACAGTCTCTGCCTGACGTAATTATTTTAAAAAACTTACTGGTTGCGCCAAGCACTTGTAGTGATAGCTTTCTTTTTCCTTCAATATCGGGACGACGCCCAAACATCACCGAAACAGGTAACATTTGGATATCAAGATCATGATTTTGTTGATGTGCCGAAATATAATCTCTTAAAATTTCAATCGCTTTGTTTTTTTGTTGATTAGAGGCAAAAATACCTGGCCCTTTATCAATATAGAGATAAGCAGGAATGTTTTTACCATTGATATCAATGCCAACTAATGGATCAGGTAAATTATATTGTAAACAAAGAGAACGAATTACCATCAAATCAATTTGAGAGTTATAAGGTAACACATATAAAATTGGTCTGTCGGTATCAAGATCTAATTCTGTTATTGGATCGGTAGGAATCGGTTTACTTTTAACAAAAAGTTTGACCAAGATTTGGATAAGAAAAAAATAAACTTTAGTCCACCAAGAAAACATAAAAAATAAACCTCATACTTTTGCGTTATTGATATACCTAACTAATTTTAATTATTTAACCCATCAACCAAACAAAAATAAAAGTTTTGCTTGTAAAGCTAGATAGTGTTTTTATGTATTAAAAAGAGCAATGAATTAAGTATATACTTGTTACCGTTTGACCGTTAACAAATTTGCACAATCTTTAGTCCATGTAATTTTAGGTAAATAAAAAACAGATTATAACGTTTTATTGCTATCAACGCCACGAATCTACTTGGCTTTATCTTCAATATTAATCCTATAATATTGATTAGATAATGAGTTGATTAATCCTTACCTACATAAACATCTTTACAAAAAGGTGTTTATTTTTATAACACTCTTTTATTTTTTGTAAAAAAGATTATCTTATTAGACACCCAAGATAACTTCCCTCTAATTGATTAAAAACAATGAAATTATATGGCCTTTCTAGCACCAAAATTAGCTGTGCATTTATATCAGCATGTATAAACACCCCTTATAACACAACTCGTTTTATCAAGGATTTAATAGCGGGAATAACTGTCGGTATTATTGCTATACCGCTAGCAATGGCGCTAGCAATTGCTAGCGGCGTACCACCACAGTATGGTCTATACACCGCAATTATAGCGGGCTTTGTGATCGCATTAACGGGCGGATCACGTTTTAGCGTTTCAGGTCCTACTGCAGCATTTGTGGTTATTTTATACCCGGTATCGTTACAATATGGATTATCTGGATTACTCGTTGCAACATTACTGTCTGGCATATTTCTTGTATTAATGGGATTGATTCGACTAGGGCGATTAATCGAATACATTCCATTACCCGTGGTATTAGGTTTCACATCAGGTATTGCCATAACTATAGCAACCATGCAAATTAAAGATTTCTTTGGCTTAACGCTTGAGCATATGCCAGAGCGCTATATTGAAAAAGTTATTGAGTTAACGAAAACACTACCCACCATAAATATTGCTGACACTATAGTCGGAACAGTAACACTGATAGTGTTAATTGTATGGCCAAAACTTAAAGTCAAAATATCGGGTCACTTACCAGCACTGGTTGCTGGTATTGCTGTCATGTTTATTTTTAATCAATTTGGTTATCAAATTGAAACCATTGGTTCACGATTTACCTATACGCTAGCCGATAATACAATAGGTCATGGCATACCCTCTGTATTACCAGAATTTATTTTACCTTGGCAGCATGCTGAATTTAATTGGGATTGGTCAACACTGACCGCCTTATTACCGATTTCGTTAACCATGGCAATGTTATGCGCAATTGAATCGCTATTGTGTGCTGTCGTATTAGATGAAATGACGCATACCAAACATCACTCAAATAGCGAACTTATTGGTCAAGGTTTAGGAAATATTATTGCGCCCTTTTTTGGTGGCATTTCAGCAACAGCAGCTATCGCGCGGTCGGCGGCAAATGTCAAAGCCGGTGCAACATCGCCGATTGCTGCCGTTTTGCATTCACTCGTTGTGTTACTTGCACTAATTTGCTTTGCACCCGCATTATCATTTATCCCACTTTCTGCAATGGCTGCATTGTTACTTATCGTCGCATGGAATATGAGCGCGGTTCAACGCGTCATTTATATTATTAAATGTGCGCCAAAAGATGATATATTGATTATGCTTATTTGCATGTCGCTCACAGTTCTATTTGATATGGTGATTGCAATTACACTTGGGATTGTGCTTGCATCAATTCTATTTATGCGCCGTATTGCTCGAATGACTCGCTTAGTTGAGCTAAATCGCAGTGATGATAAAACTTTAGTGTTACGTATTAATGGGCCACTGTTTTTTGCTGCCGCTGAACGCACATTTTTAGATATCTATCAAAAGATTAATGGATATAAGCACATAGTGCTACAATGGGATGCAGTACCTATTCTTGATGCTGGTGGACTTAATGCTTTAATACATTTTATCGATGAACTACCTGAACATGTTGATCTATCAATTTGCGAATTACAATTTCAACCATTAAAAACATTAGCTCGCGCCAAAATTGTTCCAATTTCTAATAAACTCATGTTCTATTCGACGCTAGACGAAGCACTGAAAGATAAAAGTTAATTCTCAATTTAGTTTTATTATATTGACTAATTTATATGCACAGTGAAAGTTTGCATAAAAACGCATTACTGTGCAATAAATTGTACCTTCATGACCTTTCTTTTCATTTACTCATCGCTGTTAACAGACTAAAGTCTTTGCAGTGGTTTGCATTTGAAATCCAAAATTAACTCACAAAAATAGGTAAATAACATGATATCTAACGAAAACAAGTTCCACGCTCTTAAAGAAAAATCAAGCTGGTTTATTTTAGTCGGTGTTATTTTAATTGTATTAGGGTGCTTAGCATTAGGTTATCAGTTCATTGCAACCGTTTTTTCTATCTATTTTATTGGTACATTAATTCTCATTGCAGGTATTGCCCAAGCACTACATTCTTTTAGCATCAAAAGTTTTGGTCAATCAGCCTTATGGGCAGTAATGGGAATTTTATATATTTTTATTGGATTAATGTCATTTTTCCAACCCGTTGCTGTTTCATCTGCCTTAACATTAGTGATGTCGTTCTTGTTAATTATGGGCGGCTTTACCCAAATATTTGCGGCTCTAAATAACCGCAATTTACCTCGTTGGGGATGGGTTTTAACCTCTGGGATTATTACATTAATTTTAGGATTTATGATTATTGCAGGTTGGCCGTATGACAGTCTTTGGATATTAGGTATGTTTTTAGGTATTGATCTTATTTTTCAAGGTTGGGCATATGTGGCAATTGGGTTTGCTCTAAAAACAGTAAATTTTAAATAAGTCGTTTCTTGCTCACAATTTAGTTGTTATCAGTGGTAATTACTTAGTAATTACCACATTAATTGTGAGCAACAACTAATTACCATAATAAATGACAAGCAAAGAATACCTTATCCAATTTAAGTGTAGAAAAGCACCGAGTGTTTACGCTGCATGATTAAAATAATCTACTAAAACCGCATAAGGCATTTTACCAAAAATCGCTTTATGCCTTTTACCGTATTATAGTCACTAATCAAGCATTTAAGCTTCAATTTCCTATCTTTAGAACCGCTAAATATTTGCGGAGAATGCCATATTACTATTAAGGGACGTATTACACTTTCTGCTTTCCCGCCGTCGCTTAAGCGAAATTTTCATTTATATAAGGATTATCCCCTATTTTATTAGGGCAAAATTAGAGTATTTTTTGTAAAAAATATTCAGGAATCTATACCGTTTCAGCGTAAATTTATTTTAAATATAACAAGTTAAATTTTTCATCGATAAAGCATAATGTTGTTTAAATCGCTTGTTTAATAAAGACTTTAAGCCGCTATCAGTTACTGGTTTCACTAACATAAACCATTAATATTAAACAAATATATTAAAAAAAGACTAAATTTTACACTAAAAATAGTGTATACTTTTTAGTTCAGCTGTCTATTATTTAAACTTAATAATTAAAATATCAGTGTTAAATAAAAAAATAACTAAAAATAACACCGATTAATTTTTATAAACTGGATATTAGGAGAACAACATGTCAAACGAACTTAATCGTCTTTTGGGCCAGCTCGGTGATGGATTTAGCGATTTAATGGCGGGGTTGAATGGAGTTAGCCATAATCGCTATACCTTAACCGTTGACGGGCTGGGCGCGGCGATGTCGGTTTTGCATGTTGATGGTGATGAGTCGTTAAACCAGCCTTGGCGTTATGTTATCTCCTTTACCAGTACTGACAAAACCTTATCGCCTGATGCCTTTCTTAATCAAAAATCGACCTTCTCCTTTAATCCTGTTATCAACAAACCATTAACTTCCGCTATCCGTTCATTAAGTGATTTGCCCACGTTGAGTAATAAACGCACCTTGCATGGGGTGATTACCGAATTTAGTCAGTTATCGGTCAATAAAGATGAAGCCCATTATCAGGTGGTGTTATCTTCGTGCTTAGCACGGCTGGCTGTGGGGCAACATAGTGCCATATTTCAAAATCAAAGCGTGGTGAGTGTGGTTGAAGAAGTGCTGCGTAGTCATGGTCTGACGGGCATTGATTACCGTTTAGAGTTAAAAGATAGCTACCCTGAGCGGGAGTTTATCACCCAATGGCAAGAAAGTGACCTTGCCTTTATTCAACGCTTATTGGCCGATGTCGGTATCTGGTTTCGCTTTGAAACGCATGCTGAGCACCACTGTGATGTGATGGTGTTAAGTGATTATGAGCAAGGTTATGCGCAGGTGGCCGATATTGACTATAAACCGCCCAGTGGTATGGCAGATACCGGTGTTGAAAGTGTGTGGGATATTACCTTACATAGTGAAGTAGTGGTCTCCTCAGTCAAGGTACAAGACTATAACTACCGTGATGCCCTCGCCGATTTACAGGGCGAAATAAACACCCAACCCAAAGACTCCACCACCTATGGCACTGACTATCGCTATGCCGAGCACTATAAAGGCTTAGATAGTAACGGACAAGACAACCCGCAAACTAGTGATGATAATAACGGTGATGATGATAACAATATTAATAATGATAATCGTGATAACGGCAATAACCCTAATGAAAATAACAGGCATGACGAAAGCCAGATTGAAAGCGGTCAATGGTATGCCCGTATTCGTCATGAGCAAGCTATTAGCCAGCAAATTATCCTCAAAGGTAAGAGTAACCGCTATAACCTTGCTCCCGGTCAATGGATTAATATCAACGGCAGTCCGCTAGCAGATATTAATGACGGTATCATCATTTTAAGTGTACAGGGGCAGGGTAACCGCACTGATGCTTATGAACTCACCTTTACCGCCATTCCCT
>NZ_JBXSQJ010000032.1:0-21586 GCF_057063585.1 Gilliamella sp. X-60
GCCCAGCCCGTCAACCGTTAAGGTATAGCGATTATGGCTAACCCCACTCAACCCCGCCATTAAATCGCTAAACCCGTCCCCGAGTTGCCCCAAAAGACGATTAAGTTCATTTGACATGTTTTCCTCCTTATATCCAGTTTATAAAAATTAATCTGTGTTATTTTTAGTTATTTTTTTATTTAACACTGATATTTTAATTATTAAGTTTAAATAACAGGCGGTTTAGCTAAAAAGTATACACTATTTTTAGTGTAAAATTTAATCTTTTTTAAAAAAATGTTAAATAAATATTGTTTAATGTTAATAATTTCAGTTAGTTAAACTAGTAACTGATAGCGGCTTAATCCCTTTGTTAAATAAGGGATTTAAGCAATCTTATTCTTTATCAAAAATAATTTATTAAATGATTGCATTTAAAATAGTTACACGCTGAAACGGTATAGAATCCTGAATATTTTTAACAAGAAATAATCAAAGGTAAAAAGTGTGTTACGGAAAATATCATAGAATGAATAATTAAGGCAAAGAGAGTTACAATTGACTGATGCATAAAGAAAAAATGAAGCATCCTGATAATAAATAGTATAAGGGCCGAATCTAAGGCGAAAGAAGCGCTTGAAAAGCAAAAAAATAAAAAGGTCTTAACCAAAGATCAGTAACAAAAAACTATATGTGTTTTGTATATCGGATGCAGTAATAGCTATTTTTAGTTTCATTTATTTTGAGTTGAAATAAATGAACATTTAGCAAACGAATTGGCCATTATGGAAAGTAGTTGATATGTTCTTTATTTATGATGCGTAACGTCAGTTCGGTAATAGCAATAATTAACGCTGAGCGAATCATTTGTTGATAGCGGTTTTGGTACATGGAAGATTTTAACGTATCGACAATGCCAGATTGTTTGGCTTTTTCGTGTTGCGATTCCCAGCTTGGTGGTAACACCATATCATGTAATAAACTAATAGGTCCCAAAATTTCATCATCTAAATAAGTATATTGCCTGTCGTCTTGTTCTAGCTCGTCCAAAATAGCAATCAGCAATTCTATATCTTCGTAATCTTCACGAGAAATAATCCCCAACACATAAAGCAGTTTTAAGCAAACAGAAGTATCATTGAGTGGTCCATTTTTACCAACTAATGAAGGGATGACAAATTTAATGGCATGAGGTTCTTTTCGAAAGACTTTAAGAATTAATTTGTTGACATTATCATTGATTAATTTTATGGCAACGGCTAGCAAGCTGTGAATATCAGCTTGCTGGTTGAGTTTTTCTAATATCGCATCTTCTTGTAATATCGATTCTGGCATTAGGTGTTATGTAAATTGACGATTTTGCATTGTAGTATAAATTTCTTCAATTTGCTTAACAATAGAATTGTTAACATCAATCCCAGCGATTTGACAAAAAGCGTGTTTAACTCCTTTTTCAGTAATGAGTTTTGCCAGTTCAACCGCTTGCTCATCATCACTATTACGATAGTTGAGAGCGGCTGCGATACCGATTAGTAAGTTAGTATTTTTAACTTGATACTCAAAAGTACCAAGCAATGGCTTAATTAAACGATCGCCAGCGCCTAATTTACGCATTGGTTGCCGACCAACACGTGAAGTATCATCATGTAAATACGGGTTTTCAAAGCGGTTTAAGATTTTTTCGATATAAGCCATGTGTTTTTGTTCATCAAAATTGTAACGTTTGATAAGTACTAAGCCGCTTTCTTCCATTGCTCCACGAACAATTAACCGAATTTTTTCGTTTAAAATTGCATCGCGAATGGTGCCAATACCATGATAGAAACCTAAATAAGCCGTAATCGCATGACCTGTATTTAAGGTAAATAGTTTTCGCTCAACAAAAGCCATTAAATTGTCAACAGGCTGCATACCTGTAATGGTTGGAATCGGCCCTACAAACTGCGTTTCATCAACAATCCATTCAGAAAAAGTCTCTACAGTGACTTCTAAAATATCGCCTGTTTTTGATGTTGCAGGTGGTACAATGCGATCCACCGCAGAATCGACAAAACCGATATGGGCATTTGTCCATTGATGAAGATCTTTTGGTAGTGATTTGAAGATTTCTTGTTTAAATTGGCTAGTACCACGAACCATATTTTCACAAGCAATAATATTCAGTGGCTTGGTGTTGCCTTGTTGATGTCTTGCAATAATCCCTTGCGCAACACTTGAAGCAATGCGCGCTAAAATTTGCGGACCCACGGCGGTGGTGATTAAATCAACTTTGGTAATATAATCGATCACTTCATTAGAGGTGCTGTTAATTCCATCGACATTTTTGACTATTTCAGTGGTGGATTGTTCGCCAACAACATTGACGGGGTACTCACGGCGCTTAGCGATTGCAGTGATGATTTGTTCATTGATATCGGCAAATGTGACCTGTATGCCAGCATCTGATAGTAATTTTCCAATAAAACCTCGCCCAATGTTACCTGCGCCAAAATGTAATGCTTGCATTATAATAATCCTTAATTAAATTTAAAAAGTGGTAATGGTTTCCCACTTGTTAAGTGGGAACGATAATTGTGATATTAACTTAAAATAGCAAGTACCTCTTCAATACTTGTTGTGTTAACCAGTTTGGTAATAATGGCTTGATCATCAAGAGCATTAGTGAGTTTTGCAATGACATCAAGGTGTTCATTATTACGTGCAGCAATACCTATTATAATTTTCGCTTTGTCGTTGTCTTCTTCGCCAAATTGAACACCAGCTGGATATTGGCAAAATACGATGCCGGTTTTAATAACGTCGTTTTTTGATTCAATAGTACCATGTGGAACAGCTATTGATTCTCCTAAATAAGTGGACGTTAATTTTTCACGCGCTAACATTGCTTCAATGTAGGCAGGGGTAACATAACCATTATCGACCAATTTTTGCCCGGCAAAACGAATGGCTTCTTCTTTGTTTTTAGCGGTTAGCCCTAAAAAAATGTTTTGTTCTGATAATTTAAATAGGGGGGCATTATCAGTGGATTGGTTGCTGCTAGGTATCGTTTCACTTGCTAAACTACTCGCTTGTGAACTTAAAAGATCCGCAACCAATTGGCTATATAATTGACTGTCTAAAAAGTTGGTTAATGATATGTGATGTGCGTTTGGAGCGTGTTGTTTGGCTTGATCGGTTAAGTCTTTATGCGTGATAACTATGTCAACATCATTAGGAAGGTTATTGATTGCTAAATTAGTGACAAAAATATCGAGATTGGCATCTTGTACTTTTTTGCGTAACACACCTGCTCCCATAGCACTAGAGCCCATTCCTGCATCACAAGCCACAATGATTTTTTTCACTTTAGCTAAGTCAAGTATTCCATTTGTAATACCTTTTGATTCGTTTTTCATTGCAGAAACATTCGATTTTGCATCTTCAAGACTTTTGTCTGTCTCTTTGGTTGTTTTTAATAAAATCGCAGAAACGATAAAAGTAACCGTAGTTGCAGCAATGACAGAAAAAATTACGCCAAGCATAGATGATTTTGGTGTGACGGCAAGAACGGCGATGATTGAACCTGGTGATGCGGGTGAACCTAATCCTGCTCCAAATAATGTTAAAGTAAATACGCCTGTCATTCCTCCTAAAATGACCGCAATAATAAGACGTGGATTCATTAATACATAGGGGAAGTAAATTTCATGGATCCCGCCAAAGAAGTGAATGATTGCTGCGCCACTGGCTGAACTTTTTGCTGATCCTTTACCAAAAAACATATAAGCGAGTAATAAACCTAAGCCAGGGCCAGGGTTGGCTTCGATTAAAAAGAAAATAGATTGAGAATGTTCAGCCGCTTGTTGAATACCTAATGGTGAGAATATACCGTGGTTAATGGCATTATTTAAGAAAAGGATCTTAGCGGGTTCAATAATGATCGACGTTAAAGGTAATAAATTATGCTCAACTAAGAAATTAACGGCAATAGTTAATTTACCAGATGCAATAACGACAGCAGGACCAATTGCGAAAAAAGCAAGCAACGCAAGTAGCATACCGATAATACCCGCTGAGAAATTATTGACTAACATTTCAAAACCGCTTTTGATTTTACCGTCTACACTTTTATCAAATTGCTTTATTACCCAGCCAGCAAGTGGGCCGACGATCATTGCTCCTAAGAACATGGGAATATCTGAACCAACAATGACGCCCATTGTTGTGATTGCACCAACCACTGCACCTCGTTCACCGTGAACTAATTTACCACCAGTATAACCAATCAATAGTGGTAATAGGTAGGTAATCATAGGTCCAACTAGCTTGGCAATCGTTTCATTTGGATACCAGCCTGTTGGAATAAAAATAGCGGTAATAAATCCCCAAGCAATAAACGCGCCGATATTTGGCATTACCATATTACTTAAGAATCGCCCAAAATTTTGGACTTTCAATTTGATGTTTGAGGTTGTCATAATATTCATCTTTCCTTATTGATTGGTATAATCTTTATGCAGTTATTGTAGAGGGATTTTGTTATTCGATTCATCAAAAAAAATTGATAAGTGTGATGAATATCACATTGTTAAAACCATTCCATTTTTTATTTTTGTGATTAAGATCACATTTACTTGGTATAAAAAGCAAAGTTTTAAGTCCAATAGACTAAAACGTATGTTTTCCTGAAACTTGTTTTACAAAATAAGTGAACTTTGCCAAACTTGTTAACAAAGCCTTGCGCCATGATAAAAAATCACTGGAAAACTTGTCACAGTAAAAATTTTAGTATTCGTTGATGTTATGTGAGAACTTTAGTTTTGATTACGATCTCAAAACCATACCATCAGTCCCCACATTTAATCTAGCGGGCTTTACTCCACGGTAACCGATTTTGCTAAATTACGAGGTTGATCAACATCAGTGCCTTTGAGCAAAGCAACATGATACGCCAGTAGTTGGGTGGGCACTGTGTAGTAGATTGGTGCGGTAAGTTCTTCAATATGGGGTAGATTGATGATGTGCATGGTGTCATCACTGACAAAACCCGCATCTTGCTCGGCAAAGACATACAGTTGACCGCCACGTGCTCGCACTTCTTCGATATTGGATTTTAGTTTTTCTAGCATTTCGTTGGTTGGTGCCATCACAATCACTGGCATATCCGCATCAATTAATACAAGAGGGCCATGTTTGAGTTCACCTGCAGCATAAGCTTCGGCGTGGATGTAAGAGATTTCTTTGAGTTTTAACGAAGCTTCCATAGCGATTGGATATTCATCGCCCCTCCCTAAGAATAACGCATGATGTTTATCAACAAATTGCTCTGCTAATTTTTTAATTTGTGGTTCAGACATAAGCACTTGTTCAATGCGGTTTGGCAAGGTTTGTAAGGCGTAGACAATTGCTTGCTCGGTGCTTTGTGCCATATTATTTAAACGTCCTAATTTTGCAACTAGTAGCAATAAAACCGTTAATTGTGTGGTAAAGGCTTTAGTTGATGCAACACCAATTTCAACCCCTGCTTTGGTTAATAAAACGAAATCGGCTTCACGCACGAGTGTGGATGCCGCTACATTACAGATGGCAAGGGTACTTAAGTAATGGTTTTCTTTCGCCAATCGCAAGGCAGCGAGTGTATCTGCGGTTTCGCCTGATTGTGAAAGAGTAATAAATAGACTGTTTTTGCGACGAGCGGGTTTGCGGTAACGAAATTCTGAGGCAATTTCGACATCGCATGGTATACCTGCTAAGGCTTCAAACCAGTAGCGCGCCACCATACCGGCATTATAAGCGGTGCCACAGGCAACAATTTGCACATGCTCAACCTGCTTTAGTATATTTTTTGCATTATCGTCCAGTTCTGATAAATCCACTTTACCATGCGCCATACGACCTTCAAGGGTATTTTTAATCGCATTAGGCTGTTCGTAGATCTCTTTTTGCATATAGTGACTATAGCCTGCTTTGCTACCCGCATCATATTTTGCATCAGATTCTATACATGGCCTTGTTACTTCATGATGATTCTTGTCTAAGATTGTCACTGTGCGGTGTGTAATAAGTGCGGTATCACCTTCTTCCAAATAGATAAATTGGCGGGTGACAGGTAATAGCGCTAATTGATCTGATGCGATAAAGTTCTCGCCTATGCCACAACCAATAACTAAAGGACTGCCGGAGCGCGTTGCAACTAGTATATCTGGGTTGCGCGTGTCCATAATGACTGTGCCATAAGCGCCTCGTAGTTGCGGGATAGCTTTTTGCACGGCGTCAAATAAGGAACAATCTTCGGTTGATATAATGTCATGAATTAAGTGGGCAATAACCTCGGTATCGGTTTCTGAACGGAATTGGTAGCCTTTGGCGATCAGCTTTTCACGCAATGGTTCAAAATTTTCAATAATTCCATTGTGCACGACAGCGATAAAGCCAGATACATGTGGGTGGGCGTTATGTTCAACTGGTTCGCCATGGGTTGCCCATCGAGTATGCGCAATTCCGGTAGCTCCTTGTAGTGAATGTTTTGCAATGGCATCTTTTAGTGCTTGCACTTTGCCAACACGGCGAACGCGTTGCAGTTCGCCGTCTGGTGAAATAATTGCCAGTCCTGCTGAGTCATAACCACGATATTCTAATCGTTTTAGACCTTCCAATAATATTTCAGCAACATCACGTTTGGCGATAGCCCCCACGATTCCACACATAGTTTATTCCTCGTTAGTTAACTTTGCAGGTCGTTTCCAACCAGCAAGTTGTTTTTGTTTAACTCGACTTACGACCAATTCGTTATCATTTACATTATTGGTAACGGTTGTGCCTGCTGCAATAGTTGCTCCTTTACCCACTTTTACTGGTGCTATCAATTGCGTGTCAGAACCGACAAACACATCATCTTCAATAATAGTTTTAAATTTATTGGCGCCATCATAATTACAAGTGATAGTGCCTGCACCAATGTTGACATTACTGCCGATTTCGCTGTCGCCAAGGTAGCTTAAGTGCCCAGCTTTGGTTGCTTTGCCCAGATGCGCTTTTTTTAATTCAACAAAATTGCCGACATGGGCTTGTTCGTCAAGTTGTGAGCCAGGTCGTAGGCGAGCAAAGGGGCCGATAGTACACTGTTTAGCGATAGTTGAATCTTCAATAATGCTATACGGACTGATATTTGAGTTATCATCAATCGTGCAATTTTTTAAGATACATCCCACACCAATAAATACGTTATTACCTAATGTGACATTGCCTTCAATAACCACGTTACAATCAATGGTGACATCTTTGCCGTGCAAGAGTGTGCCACGTAAGTCAAAGCGATTTGGATCAAGCAGTGTCACACCAGCGAGTAATAAGTGTTGAGCTTGCTGATATTGATATCGCCGTTCTAACGTTGCCAATTGCAGTCGATTATTGACGCCTTCAACTTCAAATGGTTGTACTGGGTGCGAGGTTAATATGTCATAACCATCTTGGTGCGCAAAAGCAATAATGTCGGTTAAGTAAAACTCTTGTTGTGCATTATTGTTGGTTAAACGAGATAACCAATTTTTCAATAATTTGCCAGTAACGAGCATGATACCGGTGTTAATTTCATTGATTTTTTGTTGCTCAGGGGTGGCATCTTTTTGTTCCACAATGGCAACGACTTTACCATTGTGGCGTTCAATGCGTCCATATCCAGTTGGATTATCGAGTATTACCGTCAATAATGCGATGCCTTGTTTTGGTTTGCTAGCAATTAAAGTTTGTAGCGTTTGAACCGATATAAGAGGTGTGTCGCCATATAAAATTAAGATATCTTCATCATCTTGAATATAAGGGATAGCTTGTTGAACAGCATGGCCAGTGCCGAGTTGTTCAGCTTGATAAACCAGCTGCACATGTTGATTCTTGAGTGTTTCTTCAAGTTGTTCTTTGCCATGGCCATAAACAATATTGATGCGATTAGTATTAAGTTGTTGAACTGTATCAATAACATGTTGTAACATCGGTTTTTCGCCGATTTTATGTAAAACTTTAGGTAGGTTGGAATACATCCGTGTGCCTTTTCCTGCCGCCAAAATAATAGCACTCAGTTTTGGAGGTGAAATTGCCATAATCAGTTCCAGTCTGGTTAAATTAGCCTAATACTATAATCAAAGTTTTTAGTGAAATCATCCACAATCTTTTAATTTTTATCATAAAAAAAGTAATATTGATATTTACCAATGGGTTTAACAAAAAAGGAGGTCATGTTATGAATTCCGTGATGAAAGTTTTATTACTCTATACCACACACGAAAAACAAACACTTAAGATTATGCAACGTATAAAATCGCGTCTTTATGGTAAATGTGAGTGCGACATTATTGAACTGCTACCCGATACTAAAATCGATCTAACTCAATACCAAGCAGCTTTATTGGGTTGTTCGATTCGTTATGGGTTTTATAGCAAAGTGATGAAAGCGTTTATTGATAAGCATTATCAGCAATTAAATAAGATGAAGTCTGGATTTTTTGGGGTAAATTTGGTGGCAAGAAAACCCAATAAAAATACGCCAGAAACGAATTTATACACCAAAAAATTCTTAGCTAAAATAGCATGGAAGCCAACCACTACTGCAGTTTTTGCTGGCGCGCTGTATTATCCACAATATAATTGGTTTGATCGCAATATGATCCGTTTGATTATGTGGTTAGGAAAGGGCGATACTGATGTGACAAAACCAATGATTGAATATACTGATTGGACAAAGGTAGATGAGTTTGCCGATCAGTTTTATACTTAAACGCATAGTTTCCTGAAACTTTTTCACAAATAAATCGATATTTTTCTAAACTTATCAACTTTTCAAGTTCTTTTAAATAAACTTTGTGATATAGATCAACATTTCGGCTAAAAAGGTGTACAATACCGCGCCTATAGAATGTGTCTCCTAATTGGAATTTTAATTGTGATTGAAAATTTAAGAAATATTGCCATTATTGCCCACGTTGACCATGGTAAAACGACTTTGGTTGACAAGTTATTAAAACAGTCGGGTACGTTAGATAATCTACGTGGTGACGATAACGAACGTATCATGGACTCTAATGCGCTTGAAAAAGAACGTGGTATTACCATTTTAGCTAAAAATACCGCTATTGATTGGAATGGTTACCGAATTAATATCGTTGACACCCCAGGACATGCTGATTTTGGTGGTGAAGTTGAACGTGTTATGTCGATGGTTGATTCTGTACTATTGCTTGTTGATGCAATGGATGGAC
The DNA here is from genome assembly GCF_057063585.1 of Gilliamella sp. X-60. Classification (NCBI taxonomy): domain Bacteria; kingdom Pseudomonadati; phylum Pseudomonadota; class Gammaproteobacteria; order Orbales; family Orbaceae; genus Gilliamella; species Gilliamella sp. X-60. The sequence goes on from NZ_JBXSQJ010000032.1 coordinate 9,210, forward strand.
CAATGCCACAAACGCGTTTTGTAACGCAAAAAGCATTTGCTTATGGTTTAAAACCGATTGTAGTTATCAATAAAGTTGATCGTCCCGGTGCACGTCCTGATTGGGTTGTTGATCAAGTGTTCGATCTGTTTGTTAATTTAGGGGCTACTGATGAACAGTTAGATTTCCCTATTGTTTATGCTTCAGCATTAATGGGGATCGCAGGTTTAGATCATGAAAATATGGCTGAAGATATGACGCCATTATTTGAAGCGATTGTTAAATATGTTGAGCCTCCAAAAGTAGATTTAGACGGGCCATTCCAAATGCAAATTTCTCAACTTGATTATAATAATTATGTTGGTGTTATTGGTATTGGTCGTATTAAACGTGGTCGCGTTAAACCAAATCAACAAGTAACTATCGTTGATAGTGAAGGTAATAAACGGACCGGCAAAGTAGGGCAAGTTCTTGGTCATTTAGGACTACAACGTTATGAAGCTGAAGTTGCCGAAGCTGGCGATATTATTGCATTAACGGGTCTTGGTGAACTCGGTATCTCCGATACAATTTGTGATAATAGCTGCGTTGAAGCATTACCTGCGTTAACTGTTGATGAACCAACTGTAACCATGTTCTTTAATGTCAATAGCTCACCATTTGCAGGTAAAGAGGGTAAATATGTCACTTCTCGTCAAATTCTTGAGCGTTTAAATAAAGAGCTTGTCCATAATGTTGCTCTTCGTGTCGAAGAAACGCCAGATCCCGATGCCTTTAGAGTCTCTGGTCGTGGTGAATTGCATTTGTCAGTACTCATCGAAAATATGCGCCGCGAAGGTTATGAGCTAGGGGTTTCTCGTCCTAAAGTTATCTTTAGAGAAATTGATGGTAAAAAACAAGAACCATTCGAACAAGTTACGCTTGATATTGAAGAACAACATCAAGGTTCAGTGATGGAAGCACTTGGCTTACGTAAAGGAGACCTAACAAACATGCTACCAGATGGTAAAGGTCGTGTACGTTTAGACTATGTCATTCCAAGCCGTGGGCTTATTGGTTTTAGAACTGAATTTATGACCATGACCTCAGGTACCGGTTTGCTTTATTCTACCTTTAGTCATTACGATGATGTTCGTCCAGGCGAAATTGGTCAACGTAATAATGGCGTAATGATTTCAAATGGTACTGGTAAAGCATTAGCTTATGCGCTATATGGCTTACAAGATCGTGGTAAATTATTCCTAGGTCATGGTGCTGAAGTTTATGAAGGTCAAATTATTGGTATTCATACTCGCTCAAACGATTTGACGGTTAACTGTCTAACCGGTAAAAAATTAACCAACATGCGAGCATCAGGTACCGATGAAGCAACAACACTTTCACCACCAGTCAAAATGTCATTAGAACAAGCATTAGAGTTTATTGATGATGATGAATTAGTGGAAGTTACACCATTATCGATCCGTTTACGTAAACGTCATTTAACTGAAAATGACCGTAAACGTGCGTATAGAAGTGGTAATAAAGACTAATGTAGTATTAATGCTACCGTAATACGAAAACCTCGCTGCTTAGCGAGGTCGACTTAATAACAAACCTCGATACAATTCGGGGTTTATTTTTTTTCAAAAATAAGCTTTTAATTTTCGTCTATTGTAATAATAAACGATATTGTTTTCAATGTGCTCAATGAGAACGCTAAAAGCTATTTTTTCCCTGCGACTGGTCTATTTTTTTTATCATTTTTTTATAATTTAAGGAAAATAAAAGTTGATGTTGTACAAGTATTTTGTACAATGTTTGCAGATTAATTAAGTTTTCAATGAGGAAATATTATGAGGCATATTAGTTATTCAGCAGCGAGAGCAAATTTATCAGCAAAAATGGATGAAGTTGTAAATGACAGAATGCCAACTATTATTACACGTCAGAATGGAGATAATTGTGTCTTAATGTCATATGAAGAATATTCATCTTTAGAAGAAACAGCACGCTTATATCGTTCGCCTGCAAATGCAGTTCATTTGTTGCGTTCATTAGAACAAATTAATAGTGGAAAATTGCAAGAGCATGAGTTGAACGATGAATAAATTATTTTCTGATGAGTCTTGGAGTGATTATCTATATTGGCAGAAAACTGATAAAAAAATGATTAAACGCATCAATGAACTTCTTAAAGATATTAGCAGAACACCATTTTCTGGCCTAGGTAAGCCCGAAAGCCTAAAGTTTAATTTATCTGGCTATTGGTCAAGAAGGATTGATAGTGAACATAGATTAGTATATAAAATTGAAAATAATTGCATTATTATTCTATCGTGTCGTTATCATTATTGAAACTAGAAAGTAGCCAACAAAGTTGGCTCAGATTGTTGAACCCCGCTATTTAGCGAGTTTTTTTTTGGCTTTTACTCTGGCAATGGCGTCAGCTATTGACTGTTTACGATCAGTGGGGGTGCTGATCTTGTTTGTCGTCGGCATAGTGCCTGGAAACAAAATGGTTGGTGGAACTAACTGATTATGGCCTAATCGCTGTTGCTTTTTCTGAGTTAGCGCTAACTCTTCTGATTCATTCAATACGCGGCCTAACGTACTTAATGTAATACAGTCTGTTGGGCAAGTATTGATACAATTACTACACGAAGTACATAACTGTGGCAGTATTGTGTGCAATACTTGTTTGCTACCGACAATAGCATCAGTTGGGCAAACACGGATGCATTTGCCACAGCCAATACAGTTTTCTTCGTCAATAAATGCTTTATATTGTTGTTGGGTTTGCATAATCACTTCTTGCATTAACTTAAACCTACAATATTACCATCTTTGTCAATATCAATTTGTCTATAAGCAGGATTAGTGCCTAGTCCTGGCATGGTCATTACATTACCAGCATAAACACGAATAAAACCAGCACCAGCAGATATCGCTAAGTGACTAATATCAACATCAAAATCGGTAGGGACATTTTTTAGATTGGCATCAGCACTAATTGACATGGGGGTTTTAGCAATACAAAGAGGCAAATGATCGAGTTTTAATGCTTCGATCTCTTTGATATTTTCCAGTGCTTGTGCTGATAAATTAGCTTTGTTGGCACCGTATTTTTTTACCATAGTTTGGATTTTATCAGCAAGTGACATGTTGTCAGGATAAGGTAATTTGATCTCACTTGGCATATCACATGCTTTGATAATATGCTCAGCCAGTTTTTCTGCGCCTTTACCGCCTTGAGTGAAAACTTCACTCACTTCACAAGCAAACGCCCCATGCTCAATTGCATATTTTTGTAAAAAGGCTAGTTCTTCTTCACTGTCGTGTGGAAAGCGGTTAATAGCAACAATCACTTGTAGCCCATAACTTTTAGCATTGTTGATATGCCATGCTAAATTAGCCGCACCAATTTCAAGCAGCTCCACATTAGATTCTGAGATTTCTTTTGGAATCGCTTGCCCTGGTTTGATATTATATTTACCGCTGTTAGATTTTAAGCTACGAACCGTTGCAACAAGTACCACACATGAGGCTTTTATTCCTGCTTGGCGATATTTAATATTAAAGAATTTTTCCATGCCCATATCTGAGCCAAAACCAGCTTCGGTTACGACATAATCGGCAAGTTGTAAAGCAATGCGATCGGCAATGACTGATGAGTTGCCATGGGCAATATTAGCAAAAGGTCCTGCATGAATCAGTACCGGCGTATTTTCAACTGTTTGCATCAGGTTTGGATTAATCGCATTTTTAAGTAACACTGTCATAGCGCCCGCAACTTCAAGTTGTTCCGCGGTAATCGCTTCGCCTTGAGTATTATAAGCTAAAATAATACGCCCAATACGCGCTCGCATATCGTGTAAATCTGAGGCTAATGCTAAAATTGCCATAAGTTCTGACGCTGCGGTTATCTCAAAGCCATCTTGACGTGTAATGCCATTAACACCACCACCAACACCAACGGTAATCTTACGAAGTGCACGATCATTATGATCCATCACGCGTTTCCACACAATGCGATTTACATCGATATTAAGACGCGGCAAGCCCGTTTGTGCGGTAAATTCATCGCCCAAGCGTTCTTCATGATAAAGGCGCGAATCTAATGCGGCTGATGCCAAATCATGGGCGGCGGTAATAGCGTGAATATCACCAGTTAAATGTAGATTTAAAGTTTCCATTGGTAATACTTCGGCTTGACCACCGCCAGCAGCACCACCTTTTACACCAAATACAGGACCTAAACTTGGTTGACGGATACAAGCAATGGCTTTTTTACCAATATAATTTAAGCCTTCACTTAGCCCGATAGTATTCACCGTTTTACCCTCACCAAGTGGAGTTGGCGTGATAGCGGTAACTAACACCAATTTGCCGTTAGGTTTGCTTTGGTTGGCTTTAAGAATGGATAAATCGATTTTTGCCACGTGTTTGCCATAAGGCAGGACAAATTCTTCTGGAATGTTGCATTGTTTAGCGATTTCAGTAATTGGGCGTAAAGGCATATTAGTTCTCATCTAACAATAAATTGGACTATCAGTATAAATAATTTAAATAGCCGAATAAAGCGACAATTTTATCTTTATTGATTTTCGGCACAAGTCACAATTATCTTGTTATAATAACTCAATACATTCAATAAAAGGAAAATAGTTAAATGAATTGGTTTTCTGAGTATTCACTTTTTTTAGCTGAAACAGCAACAGTTGTTATTGCAATTTTAGCGATACTTATTTTTATATTAAGCCAACGCCGTAAGTCAGCAACGGTGGCAGGACGTTTGTCAGTCAAAGACATTAGTCAAGAATATGAGCAAGTTAAAGATGATATGTTAATGTCAAGTATGGACGAACTAGAAGCTAAGCTGTTTATGAAAGATCTTAAAAAACAGAAAAAACTTGAAAAGAAACAGGCAAAATTAGCGGCTAAACAAAAAAAGAAACAAGTTAAAAAGCAAGAAAATTCTGACGAACAGTCAACGCTAGATAATACAACGCAGCTAGCAGAAAGTAATACAGATCAGCAAGCAAAACCAAAATTGTTTGTATTGTCTTTCAACGGCAGTATGGATGCGCATGAAGTTGAAGAATTACGTCAAGAAATTACCGCTGTATTGGCTGTTATTAAACCAGAGGATAAAGTTGTGGTTAAGCTTGAAAGCCCTGGCGGGGTAGTCCATGGCTATGGGCTTGCTGCATCCCAGCTATTACGGTTTAGACAGCGTGATATTCCTTTTACCGCAGTTGTTGATAAAGTTGCGGCAAGTGGTGGGTATATGATGGCATGTACTGCTAACAAAATTGTGGCAGCGCCATTTGCCATTGTGGGGTCTATTGGTGTGGTTGCACAAATTCCTAACTTTAATCGCTTACTTAAAAAACATGATGTGGATATTGAGTTACAAACAGCAGGTGCATATAAACGTACGTTAACCATGTTTGGCGAAAACACCGAAGAAGGTCGCCAAAAATTCAAACAGGAATTAGAAGAAACTCATCTTTTATTTAAAGATTTTGTTAAAGAGTATCGTCCAAACGTGGATATCGAACAAGTTGCCACTGGCGAGCACTGGTTTGCGACGCAAGCCAAAGATAAAGGCTTAGTTGACGAAATTAGCACTAGTGATGACTTTATTTTATCTCATTTAAAAACACATAAAATTATCGCTGTTAGTTATCAACGCAAGCAAAAACTATCAGAAAGAATTTCGAAAAACGTCGTAAAGAGTGTCGAAAAATTATTTTTTAGACAAGGAAATGGGCTGTAATAGCCCTTTTTTAATATAAGTTACGTAAAGGCTTATATTTACGCCTCAGTTTTTGTTAAAAAATCATTAATTATTCAACTGTATATGTTTTTTAATGAATACAAATATTCAATATATATTATCTTCTAACGATAGCATTAATTGTTAAAACTGAATATCTATTAATCTAATTGCGATTTAATATATACCTATATTCATACAAATTGATGGATATGGCTCCATTCTATTACATATCTTTTTCTATTCACAAATCATTATGCTTGAGGACAATTATTATGTTTCAATGGCTTTCAAACTGGATTTTAGATGGACTTAAACACTCACCCGAAATTTTATTATTTTTATCGTTAAGTTTAGGGTATTTAATTGGTGGCATTCGGATGGGTAAATTCCAACTTGGTGGTGTCGCCGGTTCGTTACTCGTTGCCGTTGCGTTAAGTGTTTTTGGTGTGACTATTGACGCCGGCGTTAAAGCAATTCTTTTTGCATTATTTATTTATGCTGTAGGTTATGAAAGTGGTCCTCAGTTTTTCCGCTCTCTGGGTGTTAAAACATTACGCGAAATCTTTTTAGCATTATTTATTGCGGTAGCAAGTTTTGTGACTGTAATAGTATTAGCCAAAATATTTAATTTGGATAAAGGGCTTGCCGCAGGATTAGCTGCGGGTGGATTAACGCAATCTGCTATTATGGGTACGGCTTCTGATGCTTTAAGCCAACTTGGTTTAAGTGCAGAAGAGTTAAGCAAAATGCAAGCAAATGTCACCATTGGCTATGCGGTAACTTATATATTTGGTTCACTAGGTGCCATTATTGTGTGCGTCAATATTTTGCCAAAAATCATGGGTAAAGATATTGCCGATGATGCAATTAAGGCGCAGGCTGAACAGCTTCATGGTTCACTTTTGTTGGGTGCTGATCAAAATTTAGCTTTATCAGATATTAGTGGTCGTTTATACCGTATTACAAATAAGATCAATCAAACGGTTGCGCATGTTGAACAAACGGTGAATGGCATCAGTATTGAGCGTATCAAACGTGGTAATAACATTATTGAAGCAACGCCTGAAACAATATTAAAGTCGAAAGATATCATTCTGGTTGTTGGTCACCGTGATGCAATGATCGAGGCGCATGATTTACTTGGTACCGAAGTTAATTCAGCATCAGGTATGGATGTTGTGATGAACAAGCTAGATGTTGAAATGCGAAACAACAAGTATGTGGGACAAAATCTTACGCAAGTGCTCGCTTCTGACGAAGTCATGAAATTAAAACACGGTATCTATCTTGTGGCTATTCATCGTGATGGTCAATCTTTGCCTCTTAATAATGATATTTATTTAAAACTGGGCGATGTAATTACCATTTATGGTGCTGACAGTGATCTTCGTCGTGTTGTTGATAAAATTGGTGCCCCAATTACTAAAAGTGAAAAAACTGACTGGATATTTCATGGGTTAGGACTTGTTGTTGGGCTTATTATTGGTTTAATTGTGATTCGTGTTAGCGATATTCCTATTACATTAGGCGCAGGTGGTGGTGCACTTTTATCTGGCTTATTATTTGGTTGGTACCGTTCTCTTCATCAAACTATCGGTAATATTCCAACTGGTGCCGTGCAACTTTTAAAAGACTTTGGTTTGGCAGGTTTTGTGGCGGTTGTGGGGCTCAGTTCTGGTCTTCAAGCAATTAATACTATTAAAGAACAAGGTTTATCTCTATTTCTAATTGGTGTGGTTGTGACCTTATTACCCATGTTGCTTGCTATCTATTTTGGCAAATATGTGCTTGGTTATAAAAATGTAGCGGTATTTGCGGGTGCTTTAGCTGGATCACGTAGTGCTAATCCTGCTTTTGGTGAAGTACTCAATAAAGCTGGCAACTCAACACCGACCAACTCTTTTGCTATTACTTATGCTTTAGCTAATGTTTTCCTAACTTTATTAGGCCCATTAGTTGTTGCTTTTGTTTAATTGATATATCAAATTAAGGATACAAATGTATGAAAAATAACACACAATATAGTCAATATGCTAATTTAAGTCCTTTTGAATTAAAAGATAACTTAATTAAACTGGCACAAAGTCATACTGATCGCGTAATGTTAAATGCAGGAAGAGGTAATCCCAACTTTCTTGCCACTTGGCCTCGACAAGCTTTTTTTCAACTAGGTGTGTTTGCAACCCAAGAATCCGAAATGTCATTTTCATATTTAAATGAAGGTGTTGGCGGCATGCCAATCAAAGCTGGACTAACAGGACGCTTTGAGCATTTTATTTATCAAAACTATAACACTCCGGGAGTTGCCTTTTTAGGTAAGGCTTTTTCTTATATTCGTGACCAACTTGGGTTGGACGAAAATGCCTTTTTACAAGAGATGGTAGAAGGTATTTTGGGATGCAATTACCCAGTACCTGACAGAATGTTACATTTTAGTGAAGATGTGGTTAAAGCCTATATTTTACAACAAATGGGCGCTCAATATCTGGATCGTGATAATATCGATTTATTTGCCGTTGAAGGCGGCACAGCCGCCATGGCTTATATTTTTAATTCAATGAAAGAAAATGGCTTAATCCAAAAAGGCGATAAAATTGCCATTGGTGCGCCAATATTCACACCTTATCTTGAAATTCCCGAACTCAATGACTATCAACTAGTTGAAGTGTTAATCAATTCTGATCCTAATGCAAATTGGCAGTATCCTGAGTCAGAATTGCGTAAATTAGAAGACCCAGCAATTAAAGCCTTTTTCGTTGTTAATCCATCTAACCCGCCATCAGTTAAAATTGATGATAAAAGTCTAAAAATTATTGCAGATATCGTTCAAAAACGCCCTGAATTGATTATTTTGACCGATGATGTTTATGGTACATTTGCCGATGACTTCCAATCTTTATTTGCGATATGCCCAAAAAATACTATTTTAGTTTATTCATTTTCGAAATATTTTGGTGCGACAGGTTGGCGTTTAGGTGTTATTGCCACAGCACGCGATAATGTCATCGACAAAACGATTAAAGCGTTACCAAGTAAAACCAAACAGATCTTAAATAAACGCTATAGCTCAATTGTTACTGATCCAGAAAATCTAAAATTTATTGATCGATTAGTGGCTGATAGTCGTGCGGTTGCACTAAACCATACAGCGGGTCTTTCAACACCACAACAAGTACAAATGGTTTTATTTGCATTATGCGAAATGATGGATAGCGATCAAAGTTATAAAACGGCTTTAAAATCACTAATCCGACGCCGTGCAGCATCACTTTATCAACATTTAGGTCTTAAACATCAAACAGATGAAAATAGTGTAGATTACTATACGCTAGTGGATCTTGAACATATTTGCCGAGAATTATATGACGATAAATTTGCTAAATGGATCCTCAAAAATAAAAATCCATCTGAAATGTTATTCAGAATTGCTGATGAAGCTGGTGTTGTATTATTACCAGGCAAAGGATTTGCTGTACAGCATCCTTCTGCTCGCGCCTCGTTAGCAAACTTAAATGAATATCAATATGCGGCAATTGGTTTATCAATGCGCAAATTAGCGGAAGAATATTATGATGAGTATAAAGCAAAAAACAAATAGCTAAATAGTTTGACTAATAAACTTATTCCCCAAAACCCTAGTTATCTAGGGTTTTTATTACCCAATAAAAATAGCCCCAATCTAATCATTTATTATCAAAAATAAACAAATTTTCTTACAAAAATCGTTCAGAATAAATTGATTTTATTATATTTTTTGTTTTGGTGTTTTTAAGGAAATGAAGTCGTTTACCAGACAAAGAATCGTTGGACCAAGTGAGGAAATAACTCGGTCAACGATTTTGATGAGTCACGCATTTTTTGAATTTTAGTAGCAACAACAAATCTGTTTGCTATTTTTATGGATTAACTTTAGGACCATAACTCTAGTCTAATATTTTGTTGAGGATAACCATATAGTATTCGTTCTAGATTTTCTTATCACTCTCATGTCGTCAAACGCTATTTTGTTGAGAATTTGTTAGCAACTGTACGGGTTGCTTGCATATTTGCGCTCTTTTTTCACTGGTTCTGGATTAGCTTTAGCGTGAGATTCGGCTTGATTTACATCATAAATACGAACGTCCTTTATGCCGGCATAGATCTTAAAATTACTCACACCATGGCGGTTTAACGCAACACTAATTTCTATTATATTTTTATCTGCGCTTTGGTTATAAACCGCATCGCGATAAAGACCCACCCAGTAATCACAATCTTGTTCAATTTGTCCCGTATCTCTGCTGTCGCTAGGTATCGGTCGTTTATCTACTCTTGATTCAAGATTACGATTTAATTGAGTCAACATAACCACCACGCAATTAAGCTCTTTGGCCAATGCTTTAAGGCCTTTTGTGATTTCTCCATAAGCCAAGTCGTTACGTATATCATTACCTATTTTTTCTTTTTCCATGAGCGTTAAATAATCCACCATTATCATACCTATTTGTCCTTTTTTTCTTGCCATACGTCGAGATTCTGCGCGTATATGTGATAGCGTGATAGCAGGCGTATCGTCAATGTAGATATTATCTAAGTTTGTTAACTTATTTAGATGATGCATAACACGCGAAAATTCTGATTCCGATCTTAGTCCACCGTCATAGAAAATATTGCTGTTTACAGCCGATTCTTGAGCTAGAATATTTTCAAGCATTTGTTCGTTTTGCATTTCTAGAGAAAACATCAATACAGGTAATTTTTCATGTATTGCACAATTACGCGATATGCTGATTGCGAATGTGGTTTTACCCATTTTTGGACGGGCACCAACGACAAATAGCGAGCCACGAACAAGTCCTTTAGGCGATAATTTTTCATCTAGTGCTTTGATCCCAGTTGATAAACCGCGCTCGCTATCTGAATTTTCTAATCGTTTTTCTAATGTTTCGGTCCAATTATCAGCAATTGCTTTTAATGATTTGAGCCCTGCGGACTTGCCTGTTTTGTTATAGTCATCAATTTGAGTAAATAATGTATGAATAGCTGATATTTTGTCGCTAGTAGATAAATTTGATTTCTCAAAAATCATTGCGATACAGTCGTTTAATTTTTGCAATGTGTAACGTTCAATCGCTTTATCTCGAACGATTCTAGCATAAGCGGTGACATTCACCATGAATGGCGTGTTTTTAGATAATTCCGCTAGATAAGCCAAACCACCACAATCTTTCAATGTGTCCTTTGCTTCCATACTGTTTGACAAGGTAATTAGATCAATGGGGTGGTTTTTACGATTTAATTCAAGTATTTCGGAAAAAATAACTTGATGATGTTTGCTATAAAATGATTCTACTTTCAATAAACGGATCACTTTTTGACAACGATCTGATTGAAAATCTAACATCATTGAGCCCAGTACCGCTTGTTCAGCGACTAAGTCATGTGGAATTACGTTCATAGTGTACCCTCCACAACTTTCAAATATGTACTCGGTTTTATGATGTAATCAAAATCAGCACGCCATCCTCTGTCGTTTTTGCCAAGGTAAAACGGTTTAGCCTGATCTACAAAATCATAAAAATAATTTGCCAAGTTCTGGAATGTTGGTGGTTCAAGCTCTTTGAGTAATTTCTTCACTGCGTTTTTTCGTGCAGTGGTCATTTTTTGAATTTGTGGTAATCTGTGTTCTACAGCATCGTTGTATGCATCCATAACCAAATCAAAATCAATATAATTTTTTTTTGTAGTATTGTTTTTTATCGTGTCTTTTGTAGAGTGACTTTTTTTGTCACTGGTGGTAGTAGCATTTTTTGTCACTGGTTCCATACATTTTTTGCTACCAGTAGCATTTTTTGTACCTGCATTTTTTGCTACTGGTTCTGCCGTTTCCAACACTAATGAATATTCAGTAATTTCACCATTATTTTTAATTGCATTGACTAAACCTAAATTTATCAATTCAGATAGAGCAGCATAAACAGTTCGCTTGTCTTTTATCCCTAAATATTGCATAAATTGAGATATACTGATTTTATCGCTCGCTTTGCCCCATCCCGTAGTTTTGCGAGTAATGAGCAAATAACAACGTAATGCATTGGCAGACATGTTAGCCATTAGCTCATCAATTACAACGTTGGGAACTTGAAATGAGTTAGATATAAAATTGCGCATTAATCATCCTTCATCGAATACTTAGCAAATTTTTACTTTTTCTGTAAACTAATTTATTGCTAATATTGAACCCTGCTTGTTTTAAATTATAAGTACGCGCACTCAGGTTTAGTGTTTTTTAGTTTTTAGGGGACTTATGTGCGCCTCAAATTAGCTAAAAAAGATGGCTTATATTTTGCTCAATTCTTTTTTGTTTAACTCGTTCCCCCATTGCCATATTTGTCCTTATTAAATATCAACAGTTATAACTGTATTAAATAACAGTTTGTACTGTTTGTCAAATACAGATTTATCTGTATTATTTTTTTAACACAATGGAGACTTTTAAAATGAATAATCTTGGTCAACGAATCCGAGCCAGACGAGAAGAATTAAATTTAACGCAGGAACAAGTAGCTTCGCAAGTTGGAATAAAACAACAATCTTATCAAGCGATTGAAAGTGGAGATGTAAAAAAACCTCGCTATTTATATGAAATATCTGT
>NZ_JBXSQJ010000033.1:0-19959 GCF_057063585.1 Gilliamella sp. X-60
ACGGTGATTGCTAAACGTAATTATGGTAAGGATATAGATAAAAGCAGTATGGATAGGTGCCTTTATCGCTATCGTCATTTAGTCGAGAATGCCTTTGCTAGAATCAAGCAATATCGTTCAATATCAACTAGATACGATAAGTTAGAAAGGAATTATGCCAGTATGGTATCACTGGCATTTATGTTAATGTGGCTGCCAATGTATTGTTGAGTAATTTATGTGCAGCAAAGATCAACAGCCCCTAATATTTTTTTGATATAGATAATTTTTTGTGTCGTAAAAACTAGCTAATTCACTCATCTAATGTTGCTTCGCCTACTCCAAAATGTTTAGCTAACTCGCCTATAAAAAGGTAGGCATTGGTTAAGGCACAATTTACCAATTATTGTTTTAAACTGTCCTTTAAATTTTTTAACTATAATATGTTTCCCTCTATGATTTTTTGTGATATTTGTTCATTTTGAGGAAGAAAACCAATCTTTTATAAATAATTAACCAACAACCTATTATTTTGTGATAATTTGTGGTAAAAAGTGGGGGTTAGTGGTAAAAATAGATTATTTAATTAACTTGATGATTTATATTAAATAAAAATTAACAAGAAATTTATAAATAATGGTACTTTCATGTTTAGTGGTGCAATTTCGGTCAATTTAGATAATAAAGGACGGTTAGCAATTCCTACTCGTTACCGTGAATCTTTGTCTGAAGGTATGGTTTGCACAATTGGTTTATACCATTCTTGTTTGACGCTTTATTCTCTGTCTGAATGGAAATGTATCGAACAACAGCTTGCAACATTATCAACGATTGTAGAAGCTGAACGTAGAATTAAGCGATTGTTATTGGGTTATGCAACTGAGTGTTTGATGGACAACTCAGGTCGAATTTTATTGCCACCTACGTTACGTACTTATGCAAAATTAGAAAAAAATACAATGTTTGTTGGTCAATCTAATAAATTTGAAATTTGGGATGAGGCGATTTGGTATCAACAAATTAACGATGATATTGCTGCATTACCAACCGATATTGAAAACTTATCAGATAATTTGAAAAGTTTAACTATTTAATAAGAGTAAAAAATTGATGGATTATCAACATACAACGGTTTTATTAAACGAAGCTGTAAACGCATTAAATATAAAAAAGGATGGCATTTATGTTGATGGTACTTTTGGGCGAGGAGGTCATTCTCGTTTAATACTTGAACAACTTGGTACACAAGGTCGGTTGATTGCTATTGATCGTGATGAGCGTGCTGAGCAAGTTGCTTTACAGATAACAGATCCTCGATTTACTTTTATTCGTGGTGAGTTTTCAAATATGTACCAATATATTGATAAACTTGAACTAATGGGTAAGATTGATGGCATCTTGTTAGACCTTGGTGTTTCATCGCCACAGCTTGATGACCCCGAAAGGGGATTTTCTTTTATGCGTGATGGACCACTTGATATGCGTATGAATAACCATAAAGGTTTAACAGCAAGTGAATGGTTACTCAGCAGTGATGAAGACGATATCGCGTGGGTGTTAAAGACATTTGGTGAAGAGAAGTTTGCCAAGCGTATTGCTCGAGCGATCGTGGAGCAGAATAAAGTTTTGCCGATCACCCGTACTTTGGAGTTGGCTAATTTAATTGAAAAAGCAACACCAAGAAAAGATAAAAATAAGCATCCAGCTACACGTAGTTTTCAGGCTATTCGTATTTATATTAATAGCGAATTGGAAGAAGTTGAGCAAGTATTAAACAGTAGTTTATCTATTCTTGCCAATCATGGAAGGCTTGCTGTTATTAGCTTTCATTCTCTAGAAGATAGAATTGTAAAGCAATTTATTAATAAACAGAGTAAAGGTCCGGATTTACCCGCTCGATTACCACTAACAGAACAACAAATAAAACAATATGGTGGTGCTAAATTAAGATCTCTTGGCAAAATTAAGCCAAATACTATTGAAATTAATAATAACCCGCGTTCTCGAAGCGCACTATTAAGGGTAGCAGAAAGGAAAGATGAATAGCAACCAATACAATGAGACTTTTCCAGATAAAATCGACATTGATAAAGATATTCAAAGAAGACCAAGTAGGAGTTTATTTGGTTTAATTATTGCTGATTTGTTTGGCCATCAAAAAATTTCATTGATGTTACTTGTAATGATTATTATTTCTGCTGGTGCTGTATTAATAACAACGCAACAGGTTCGTAAACAGCTATTTGAACGCGAGCAACTTTTATTGGAACAAGATGTATTAGAAAGCGAATGGCGAAATTTAGTTATTGAGGAAAATGTCCTTGCAGATCCCAAGAGAGTAGAAGAAAGAGCGAAGAATCAATTAGGTATGTCTTATGTGACGCCGCAAAATGAAACAGTTATTGTGATAAAGAGTAAATAATGAAATCCGTCACTAAAAATAAAAAAAACAAAGCAAAAAAGACGACTAAAACAAATAAAACCAATAAGTTGAATAGTAAAAAGCAATATTTTACTCCTAATCGTTTTTATATTGTATACGGTTTTATTATTTTTGCGATTATTTGTCTTATTGTCCGAATGACATTGTTGCAAATTATTGAACCCGATAAACTTATTGCAGAAGGTAATAAACGTTCGCTTCGTCACCAAGAAATGGATGCGCCAAGGGCAATGATCACCGATCGTAACGGTCGTGCATTAGCAGTAAGTGTGCCAATGTTTGATGTTTGGGCAGATCCTAAAATTGTTGTAAAAAAGGGAGGCGTTAAAGCAGACGATATCAGGTGGCAAGGGTTAGCTAAAACGTTAAATATCCCAATGTCGACATTAGCGCAAAAATTGGGTAATCCATCAATGCGATTTGTTTATTTGTCTAAGCAAGTAACGCCAACAATATCTGACTATTTAAAAAAACTAAAACTACCGGGAATATCATTTGCGAAAACATCTAAACGTTATTACCCAGCGGCAGAAAATATAGCTCAATTAATTGGTTTAACAGATATTGATGAAAATGGTACCGAAAAAGGTTCTGAGGGTATCGAAAAAAGCTTTAATAAATGGTTAATTGGCGAATCTGGGCAGAGAGTAGTGCGACGTGACCGAGTAGGTCGTGTCATTGAAGAATTAGAGCGTACAGAAAGTGAAACAGCATCAGATTTAACACTAAGTATCGATGAACGTTTACAATCACTGGTGTATAGCGAACTTAGTCAAGCAGTTGAATTTAATAAAGCAGACAGTGGAACAGCGGTATTGATTGATGTACATACCGGTGAGATTTTAGCAATGGCAACTAGTCCATCTTATAATCCTAATAATCGTTCATCAATTGATTATAATTTATTGAGAAATAGAGCTGTCACTGATGCATTTGAGCCTGGTTCTACGGTTAAACCTTTAGTGGTAATGGCAGCTTTAGAAAAGAAAATAGCTAATTTAAATACTATTATTGACACTAGACCATTTTATGTTAATCGCTATGAAATTAAGGACGTGTCATATCAAAAAGCACTCAATTTGGCTGGTATCTTGGAAAAATCAAGTAATGTTGGAGTAAGTAAATTAGCTTTACAAATGCAGCAGGGCGATCTTGTAGAGTTCTATAGCCGCTTTGGACTTGGTCAACCAACGGGGTTAGGTTTAGGTGGTGAGGTTAGTGGCTCAATTGCAGCTGATAGAACCAGAAAATGGGCTGATATTGAACGAGCGACATTTGCATTTGGGTATGGGTTAAGTGTTACACCGTTACAGCTAGCAAGAGCTTATGCGACCATTGGTAGTTATGGAATTTATCGACCGGTATCAATTTTAAAAGTCACAGAACCGGTAAAAGGTCAACGTGTAGTTGCTGAAAAAGAGGCTAAAACAGTAGTTCAATTAATGGAAGCGGTAGCTGTTACTGGTGGAGGAACCAAAGCATCGGTTCCTGGTTACAGTGTTGGTGTTAAAACAGGAACAGCAAAAAAATTATCGGGTGGGCGATATGTTAATCAATATTTAGCGTATACCGCAGGTATTGCGCCTGCAACAGAGCCAAAATATTCCCTTGTCGTTGTGATTGATAATCCAAAAGCAGGTCAATATTATGGCGGATCGGTTTCTGCTCCTGTTTTTAGCCGAATTATGGGCGGCGTGCTTAGAACGATGAATGTAAAACCAGATCGCCAAGTTGATGGCCAAATGATTATTTATTAATAGGTGGAAATGATGGCTACAAGCTCATTTAAAACATTATTTGAATTATTAGGTGGAAGTCGTAATCTAAAATTAAACGATTTCCCACTTAATCATTTGCGTATTGATAGTCGTAAAGTGAAAAAAAATGATGTTTTTGTTGCAATCAAGGGGCATACCGTTGATGGGCGAACATTTATTCCTCAAGCCATTTCAGCAGGTGCAGCTGTTATCTTGATTGAAACAAAAAGAAAATCGAATGATCTAAAAATTGACTATCTTAAAAAAGATAATAAACCGGTCATCCCACAAATCAGTGTTTTTCAACTTTCGCAACGTTTATCATTAATCGCCAATGAGTTTTATCATTCACCATCGAAAAAATTGTCGGTTATTGGCGTAACAGGGACTAATGGAAAAACAACAGTTACCCAGCTCATTGCGCAATGTACAACATTACTTAATGACAAAACAGCTATTTTAGGCACTATTGGTAACGGAATTTATAATCAAATTGAGCCATCAGCTAATACGACAGCTTCGGCAATAGATGTGCAAACATTATTAGCTGATTTTGTAAAAAAACAGGTCAAAGTTGTGGCCATGGAGATTTCTTCTCATGGTCTTGCAATGGATCGCGTTAAAGGGCTAAATTGCGTAGCTACCGTATTTACCAATTTAAGTCGTGATCATCTTGATTACCATAAAACCATGAGTAAATATGCTAAAGCAAAATGGTCATTATTTACTTCTGATGAAAAAGAAAAAAAAGTTTTAACTGCTGGTAAATCGATTATTAATTATGATGACAAATATGGTAAACGTTGGATTGAAAAACTTTCTCAAGTGACAGCAGTATCATGTCAACCTAAGTCATTGCGCCGATTAAAAGCATTAAATATACCTTATGTTGGGGTTTCTATGATTGATTATCATGATAAAGGTGCCCAAATTCATATGGAGTCAAGTTGGGGAAATGCCATTATTCATAGTCGATTATTAGGTGAATTTAATGTTTCAAATCTATTATTAGCTATAGCTACGCTTTTAACATTGGATTTTCCATTTTTTGCGGTAATTAATATGGCTTCTTTTTTGAAACCTATTTGTGGACGAATGGAAGTATTGCATATTAAAAATAGTCCAACGGTCATTGTCGATTATGCGCATACTCCTGATGCATTACAAAAAGCATTACAAGCAAGTCGAATTCATTGTAAAGGAACTTTATGGGTGATTTTTGGTTGTGGTGGTGATAGGGATAGCGGTAAAAGACCTTTAATGGCTACAATAGCAGAACAGTTTGCCGATAAAATTGTTTTGACTAATGACAATCCACGCACTGAAGATGAGATGAAAATTATTGAGGATATTCAGCAAGGTTTACATCATACCGACAACCTATACATAATTACCGATAGGGTGCAAGCCATTACACAAACGTTAAAACAAGCTAAAACTAATGATGTAATTTTAATTGCAGGTAAAGGGCATGAGGATTATCAAATAGTGGGTAAAACTAAATATCACTATTCAGATCAAGAAACAGTTAAAAAGCTTTTAGGAGTAGAGAATCAACCATGATTCCATTAGAAATTGAGCAAATAAAAAAAATAGTGAATGGTAAATCTTATCATATCCCAGATGAAAGTGTTGTGATTGATTCTATTTGTACTGATTCACGAAAAATCGTTAAACAATCGTTGTTTATTGCACTTGTTGGTGATAATTTTGATGGGCATGCTTTTGCTGAGCTTTCTATCAAAGACGGTGCTATAGCTGTGATTGTCGATCATAAAATTGATAAGGCAATACCGCAGATTGTTGTCAAAGATACTCGCTTAGCTTTAGGGGAAATTGCGAATTTTGTCCGCCAAGAAAGTACAGCCAAAATTGTGGCACTGACAGGCTCATCAGGTAAAACATCAGTTAAAGAAATGACAGCAGCCATTTTGCAAAATTGCGGTCAGACTCTTTATACTCAAGGTAATTTCAATAATGACATCGGTGTGCCATTAACACTTCTGCGCTTAACCAAGCAAGACCAATTTGCAGTAATAGAACTAGGTGCTAATCATATTGGTGAAATTGCCTATACTACTAATCTTGTTCAACCGCAAAGTACTTTAATTAATAATATTGCTGAAGCACACATCGAAGGGTTTGGTTCGCTTGAAGGTGTGGCAAAAGCTAAAGGTGAAATCTTTCAAGGATTACCTAATGATGGTATTGCTATTATTAATTTAGATAGTTGCTCAGATAAATGGTTTGCTCAGCTAACAAATAAAACAGTTTGGACATTTTCGTTGGCCAACTCATCAGCCAATTTTTATGCGAGTAATATTCAATATGCTCAACAAACGACATTTACATTACATACCCCAAAAGGTGAATGCGCAATTGTATTACCGCTAGTTGGACAACATAATGTTGCAAATGCTATTGCGGCATCAGCTTTAGCGATCTCTGTTGGTGCAACCTTTAGTCAGATTCAGCAAGGTTTAGCTACTTTAAAACCAGTAAAAGGTCGGTTATTTCCAATAAAATTAAATCAAACCCAATTAATTTGGGATGATACTTATAATGCTAATGTTGGTTCAATGTCGGCGGCAGTGAAAACCTTGGCAAAACAAGCAGGATATCGAGTATTGGTTGTTGGTGATATGGGAGAATTAGGGGTTGAAGCTGAAAAATATCATCGACAAATTGGTGAACTTGCTCATGATGAAAAACTTGACTGTGTTGTGAGTGTCGGTAAATTAAGTCAATTTATTAGTCAATATAGTGGTGTGGGTCACCATTTTAACAATAAACCAGATGCTGTGAATTTTCTGTTAACGTTATTACGTCAATATCCAACTTTAACTATGCTAGTTAAAGGTTCACGTAGTGCCAAAATGGAAGAAATCATCGAAAAAATTCAAATTGAACAATAGTGAGTTAGGATTAAAATTATGTTGGTGTGGATATCAGAATATTTAGTGAAACATTTTACCTTTTTTAATGTTATCTCTTATTTAACAGTAAGAGCCATTTTAGGATTATTAACTTCTTTAGCGATTTCTTTATTTTTTGGTCAGAAAGTGATTGATGGCTTACAAAAATTGCAAATTGGGCAAGTTATTCGTCATGATGGACCCGAATCACATTTAAGTAAAAAAGGTACGCCAACTATGGGGGGCGTGCTTATTTTAGCATCGATTATCTTATCGGTATTTTTATGGGCAGATCTTCGTAATCCTTATGTTTGGGTTACCTTATTTGTTTTAATTGGTTATGGCATTATTGGATTTGCCGATGATTATTTAAAAGTGATTCGTAAAAATAGTGCCGGTCTTATTGCAAGATGGAAGTATTTTTGGCAGTCGGTTATTGCATTAATTGTTGCTTTTGGTCTATATGTTTATGGGAAAGATAGCGCAGTAACAGTACTGGTTTTACCCTTTTTTAAAGATGTTATGCCACAATTGGGGTTATTATTTATTCTGCTTACTTATGTTGTGATTGTTGGCGCTGGTAATGCTGTGAATTTAACCGATGGACTTGATGGACTTGCCATTATGCCAACTGTCTTTGTTGCAGCTGGTTTTGCTCTCGTATCTTGGGCAACAGGTAATGTTAATTTTGCTGCCTATTTACATATTCCTTATATTAAATTTAGTGGTGAATTGATGATTGTCTGCACCGCAATTATTGGTGCGGGACTTGGCTTTTTATGGTTTAACACATATCCAGCTATGGTTTTTATGGGCGATGTTGGGTCGTTAGCTTTGGGCGGTGTGTTTGGTATTATTGCAGTCTTATTAAGACAAGAATTTTTATTACTGATAATGGGCGGAATATTTGTTATTGAAACACTATCAGTAATTTTACAAGTGGGTTCATATAAATTACGCGGTAAACGGATATTTAAAATGGCGCCGATTCATCATCATTATGAATTAAAAGGTTGGCCTGAGCCTCGCGTTATTGTTCGGTTTTGGATTATATCATTAATGTTGGTATTGATTGGTTTATTAACCTTGAAGTTGCGTTAATTAAGAATAAATCGGGATGGAATCATGGTTAGCTATCAGGGCAAAAATGTTGTTATTATTGGGTTAGGCATCACAGGGCTTTCTTGTGTTGAGTATTTTCTTGCTCAAAATGTTATACCTAAAGTTATTGATACGCGTTCATCTCCATCAGGGATTGAGCAATTAGACGAACGTGTTGCTTACCATTTAGGTGAATTAAATATTGATTGGTTGCTTGACGCTGACTTAATCATTGCCAGCCCTGGTATTGCTTTATCTACGCCCGAACTGCAACAAGCAGCTAAAAAAGGGGTTGAAATTATTGGTGATATTGAGCTATTTTGCCGTGAAGTAAATGCACAATCCAATAAACAAATTGTCGCTATCACAGGTGCTAATGGTAAAACAACGGTAACAACCCTTGTTGGTGATATCATTAAATCATCGGGTATTAAAGTCGGTGTTGGCGGGAATATAGGCGAACCTGCACTATCCCTTTTAAAGCAGGATTACGATATCTATGTGCTCGAATTATCAAGCTTTCAACTAGAAACAACTTACAGTTTACAAGCGACAGTTGCAACAATTTTAAATATCTCAGAAGATCATATGGATCGCTATCCGCTTGGTTTAATGCAATATACCGAGGCTAAACAACGCATTTATCATAATGCAAAATATTGTGTCACTAACTATGATGATAAATTTACATCACCAATATCTAAGCAACATGCTTGTGTCTCATTTGGATTAAAAATGGGTGATTACCATTTAGATAGTCAATGTGAACATTTAATTGCTCAAAATAGTCCTGTTTTATCGACCAAAGTGATGAAGCTAGTTGGTTGTCATAATTATCTTAATGCCTTAGCTGCTTTGGCTATAGCAGATAAATTAAATATTGCTCGAGAGTCAAGTTTAGCAACAATCGCTTCATTTCAAGGTTTGCCGCATCGTTTTGAATTAGTTTTTGAGCAAAATGGTGTGAAATGGATTAATGATTCTAAAGCGACTAATGTGGGGAGCACGGAAGCGGCCTTGAAAAGCGTTGTTTGTCAGGGCAAATTATATTTATTATTAGGAGGAGATGGAAAATCAGCGGATTTTTCGCCTTTAATTCCTTATTTACTGAATAATAATCTTGAAGTTTTCTGTTTTGGTCGTGATCGTAATTTGTTAGCTAAATTAGCACCAGCTGTCACAACAATGACTGAAACAATGGCGGATGCCATACAAATTATTGCACAAAAAGTAGTAGCAAATGATGTGGTTTTACTTTCTCCAGCTTGTGCAAGTCTCGATCAATTTAAAAATTATATTGATCGAGGAAACCAATTTGCCAAACTTGTCAAAGAATATGTTCATAGGAGTAAACAATGACATTTTTTTGGATAAAAAAACAAGTTAATCCAAATATACCATTTGATAATTCATTACTTTGGACTGTGTTTGGTTTAATGATATTTGGCCTGATAATGGTCACATCAGCATCGATGTCATTTAGCGAAAGTAATCCTTTCTTTTATACACAACGAGAGCTTATTCAGTTAGGACTATCACTATTTTTAATGTTTATTACGTTGTATATTCCGATGCAACGTTGGCAGCAGTTTGGTTCAGTGTTACTAATTATTGCTATTATTATGTTGATCGTTGTGCTAGGCATTGGATCTTCAATTAATGGCGCATCTCGTTGGATACCCTTAGGTGTATTCAATTTTCAACCAGCAGAGCTTTCAAAATTAGCACTCTTTTTATTTTTAGCGGGTTACTTATCTCGTAAATCCGAAGAAGTGCAAAGTGGTTTTTGGGGATTTTTTAAACCAATGGTTGTCATGGCAGTACTTTCAATTTTATTACTTAAGCAACCTGATTTGGGTACAGTTATTGTTTTGTTTATGGTGACTATTGGTATCTTATTTATTGCTGGTGCTCAATTGTGGCAATTTATTGCTATTTTGCTAACAGGGGTCGGTGCGGTGATTTGCTTGATCTTATATGAAGCCTATCGCTTAACTCGGCTATTGACCTTTCTTGATCCTTGGCAAGATGCAACAGGTTCTGGTTATCAATTAGTTGCATCTTTAATGGCAATTGGTAGTGGAGGAATTACCGGTCAAGGTATGGGAAATTCTATCTTGAAATTGGGATATTTACCTGAATGCCATACTGATTTTATTTTTTCAATTATTTCTGAAGAGTATGGATATATAGGTGTGGTTGCTTTATTGTCATTACTTTTCTTTTTAACATTTAAGGCGCTTACAATTGGTTATCGGGCTTTGAATGAAGGTTCATTGTTTTCAGGTTATTTGGCCTGTGAAATTGGTATATGGTTTGGTTTTCAAACGTTTGTTAACGTTGGTGTTACATCAGGTATGTTACCGACTAAAGGATTAACCTTACCATTTATTAGTTATGGTGGTTCAAGTCTTATCGTGATGAGTATTGCGGTTGCCATATTACTCAGAATAGATTTTGAATTTAGACAACAACAAGCGCAAGCAAGAATAAGGTTATTAAAGTAATGAAAAAATTATTAGTTATGGCAGGGGGAACAGGAGGGCATGTTTTTCCGGGTATTGCTGTTGCGCATTATTTAATGAAGCAAGGTTGGCAAGTAAGATGGTTAGGCACCGCCGATCGAATGGAAGCACATCTTGTCCCCGAAAATGGTATTGATATTGATTTTATCGAAATATCAGGGTTACGAGGCAAAGGTATGATGGCACTATTAAAAGCGCCTTATAAAATTCTAAAAGCAGTTTTACAAGCTCGAAAGATTTTAAAAAACTATCGTCCTGATGTTGTTTTAGGTATGGGAGGATATGTTTCTGGTCCTGGAGGGATCGCCGCCAAAACCCTTGGCATACCAGTTGTATTACATGAGCAAAACGGCATTGCAGGATTAACTAATAAGTGGCTAGCTAAAATTGCCACTAAAGTTTTGCAAGCATTTCCTACCGCTTTCCCTAAGGCTGAAGTAGTTGGTAATCCTGTGCGTAATGATCTTTTAACTGTTGCACAACCTGAAGAACGATTCAAAGATCGTCATGGACCAATTAGAGTATTAGTCATGGGAGGAAGCCAAGGCGCTAAAGTTCTTAATGACATTGTGCCTCAAGTGATAACAAAGTTGTCGGATAAATATGTGGTATGGCATCAAACGGGTAAAGGAATGTTAAATTCAGTAATGCAATCTTATCAAGATTGTGATATGACAAATAATAAAGTGACTGAATTTATATCTGATGTTGCCGGTGCATACAGTTGGGCAGATATTGTAATTTGTCGCAGTGGGGCTTTAACTGTTAGTGAAATTCAAATTGTCGGTATTGGTGCTATTTTTATTCCGTTTATGCATAAAGATCGTCAGCAATTTTGGAATGCAAAATCATTAGCTGATATAGGGGCGGCTGATATTATAGAGCAACCAGATTTTAATGTTGAATCGTTATCAAATTTATTATTAAATTTACATCGCGACAAATTACTTGAAATGGCAATTAAAGCTAAAAGTCTCTCAATTGTAAATTCCACTGAAAAAGTGGCACAAACCCTTGAGTCAGTGATAAAATGATTAGTTTATGATATAAGTTTATGTAATAATTTTGCCAAAAAGTTTCAGGTTAGGTGCATGTTTGGGTCAATGATTTGTTTGGACCAAGAAAAATAATTGCGATACAAATATTCAATGATGATATGACGCGATACACTGCACAACAAAAGAATAATTAGGAGTTCGATAGTGAATACAAGGGAATTAGCGGAGTTAAGGGCAATTATTCCTGAAATGAAACGAGTCAAACATATTCACTTTGTGGGTATTGGCGGCGCGGGTATGGGGGGAATTGCTGAAGTTCTAGCTAATGAAGGATACGAAATTAGCGGTTCAGATATTGCTGAAAATGCGGTGACCCAACATCTAGAAACGTTAGGTGCAAAAATTGTCATTGGTCACGCTGCTGAAAATGTGATTGATTCTAGTGTTGTTGTTATATCTTCGGCTATTTCACAAGATAATATTGAAGTGGTTGCTGCTCGTCAAGCGCGTATACCAGTCATTCAACGAGCTGAAATGCTCGCTGAATTAATGCGTTTTCGCTATGGAATCGCTATTGCTGGCACACATGGTAAAACCACAACAACCGCGATGGTAACTGCGATTTATGCTGAAGCAAAACTGGATCCAACTTTTGTTAATGGGGGATTAGTAAAAGCGGCAGGAACTCATGCTCAATTAGGTAGCAGTCGTTATTTTATTGCCGAAGCCGATGAAAGTGATGCATCGTTTCTTCATTTGCAACCAATGGTGTCAATTGTAACCAATGTTGAACCTGATCATATGGATACTTATCAAGGCAGCGTTGAAAACCTTAAACAAACATTTATTTCATTTTTACATAATCTACCTTTTTATGGTTTAGCTGTTATGTGTTATGACGATCCGATTAACCGTGAGCTGTTACCTATTGTAGGACGTAAAATTATTACTTATGGATTTAATGAAAAAGCGGACGTTGTTATCAAAAATTACCGTCAAGAGCGAGGTGTAAGTTATTACACTGTTTGTCGTCCAAATCATAAAGATCTACATATAGAATTAAACGCACCGGGTAAACATAATGCTTTGAACTCGGCAGCGGCAATTATTGCTGCAACCGAAGATGGTATTGATGATGAATCAATTATAAATGCATTAGCTAAATTTGCAGGTACTAGTCGACGTTTTGATTTGTTAGGTGTTTTTCCTCATGCTGATGGTGGAGATATTATGATGGTTGATGATTATGGTCATCATCCAAGTGAAGTTAATGCAACAATTCAAGCTGCTAGAAATGGTTGGCCTGATCGTCGCTTAGTTATGTTATTTCAACCACATCGATATACACGAACTCGTGATTTATTTGATGACTTTGCCCAAGTACTTTCTCAAGTTGATGCGCTTGTGATGTTAGATGTTTATTCAGCGGGTGAACCGCCTATTGCTGGGGCTGATAGCCGATCTTTATGCCGTTCAATTCGTAATCGAGGTAAAGTTGATCCTATTTATGTTTCAGATTTAGATATCTTACCTGAAATTATGAAAGAGATATTACAAGGTGGAGATTTATTATTAACACAAGGTGCTGGTAGTGTTGGTCGTATTGCTCGTCAACTAGCCAAAACTCAATTATTTTCAAAAGAGGTTTTATAAAAATGGTTGATAAAGTTGCTGTATTGTATGGTGGTACCTCTGCTGAGCGAGAAGTGTCTCTTAAGTCAGGTAAAGCTGTACATGCAGGATTATTGGCAAATGGTATTGATGCCCATCTTATTGACACGAAAAATTACGCTATCACACAATTAAAAGAAGATGGATTTACAAAAGTATTTAATATTTTACACGGACGTGGTGGAGAAGATGGTATCATTCAAGCAATATTGACTTATCAAGATATCCCTTATACCGGTAGCGATGTTCTTTCATCCGCGCTGACTATGGATAAGTTAAAGACTAAGTTAGTTTGGAAAGCGCTTGGCCTACCTGTTGCTGACTATGTTATGGTTAATAAATCGCAGATGGTTGATATTGATGCTATTGTAAAACAACTTGGATTACCGTTATTTGTAAAACCAATTCATGAAGGCTCTAGTGTAGGTATGGCTCGGGTTAATGAAGCCTCTGAATTGAAAAGTGCGATTTACATGGCGTTTCAATATGATGATGCGGTTATGATTGAATCATTTTTAGCTGGTCCAGAATTTACAATGGCAATTGTCGGTGAAGAAGTTTTACCTGCAATTCGAATTAAACCCACTACCAAATTTTATGATTATGATGCAAAGTATCTATCGGACTCAACACAATATTTTTGTCCAAGTGGATTACCAGATGACAAAGAACAACAGATTCGCAAATTAGCATTAGATGCTTATAAAGCGGTTGGATGCAGAGGCTGGGGACGGATCGATGTTATGTTCGATGCGGATCAAAATCCGTACTTGCTTGAAGTGAATACAGCACCTGGTATGACTGATCATAGCTTAGTGCCAATGGCAGCCAAACAACATGGTTGGTCATTTAATGAACTTGTAGCCAGAATCTTAAATTTGGCAACGCTATAATTGGCCTTATTTTATGAAACAAGTTCGGCAAGCAGCGCATAGACGAGATGATAAAAATAAAAGGCGGCTGCTTATTTTTCGTAATACAGAACAATTGATCGGCTTTTTGTTCTTTATTATGATTATTTTCATTAGTATTTGGGTAGTTCAAAGCTTTAAAAATTGGATGGATGATCCCGAACAAATGGTATTGTCGCAATTAACGTTAAGTGGAGAACATACCTATACAACCGAGGATGATCTTCGGAAAGCCATTCTAGGATTAGGGTTACCTAATACCTATATTGGACAAGATGTTAATGATATACAGCAAGAAGTGATGCGATTTCCATGGGTTAAACAAACCAGTATACGTAAGCAGTGGCCAGACAGGTTAATTGTCTATGTGGAAGAATATAAACCCGTGCTTTATTGGAATGACCTATTTTTACTGGATAAAAATGGCAATGTTTTTAGCGTGCCACTTGATCGTATTGCCACATTACAATTGCCAAGGCTATACGGTCCTGAGGGCAAAGCAAAACCAGCATTAGAAATTTATTATAAGTTAGAGAATCTTTCTAAAAAATTAGCTAATAATCAGTTGGCATTACATATTAAAGCGGCTATAACTGATGAGCGTAATGCATGGCAATTGATGGTAGAACAGTGCATATCTGGTACTTGCTTTGAAAATCAGGAAATGAAGTTGCTGTTAGGTAGTGAAAACATTGAACAGCGATATCAACAATTTATTAAATTATTTCCAGAAATTCAATCAAGAGTGCCAGAAAATGAAAGAATAACGGTAGCTGATTTACGTTACGAAAATGGTATTTCAGTGCAAAAAGAAAAATGGTGCAGTAAGGAATAAATTAAGGCTGAAGTATGAAAGCAACAGAAAAAAAATTGGTTGTTGGACTAGAAGTTGGTACATCCAAAGTACTTGCTCTTGTTGGTGAAGTTCTTCCTGATGGTATTGTTAATATTATTGGCGTAGGGCATTGCCCATCAAAAGGGGTTGATAAAGGCGGTGTAAACGATCTTGAGTCTGTCGTTAAATCAATCCAACGAGCGGTTGATCAAGCAGAATTAATGGCTGATTGCCAAATATCTTCAGTATATCTAAGCCTTTCAGGTAAACATATTCGTTGCCAAAATGAAATAGGGATGGTGCCAATATCGGATGAAGAAGTAACGGCTGAAGATGTAGAAAATGTTATCCATACAGCAAAATCAGTTAGAATTTTAGATGAGCACCGTATTTTGCATGTCATTGCACAAGAATATTCTATTGATTTACAAGAAGGCATTAAAAACCCCATTGGCTTATCAGGGGTAAGAATGAAAGCCAAAGTTCATTTAGTCACCTGTCATAATGATATGGCTAGAAATATTGTTAAAGCCGTTGAACGTTGTGGATTGAATGTAGATCAGCTTATTTTTTCTGGATTGGCTTCTAGCTATGCAGTTTTAACGGATGACGAAAAAGAACTAGGCGTTTGCGTAATTGATATAGGTGGCGGCACAATGGATGTGACTGTCTATACTGGTGGTGCTTTACGTCATTCAGTTGTCATTCCTTATGCGGGTAATGTTGTGACGAGTGATATTGCCTATGCATTTGGTGCACCGCCAATGGATGCTGAAAATATTAAGATTCGTTATGGGTGCGCTGTTGGTTCGCTAATTGGTAAAGATGAAGTTATTGATGTACCAAGTGTAGGTGGTAGACCTTCTCGCTCACTACAACGACAAACTCTAGCTGATGTAATTGAACCACGTTATTCAGAACTTCTCTCGTTGGTACAAAAAGAGTTACTTACATTGCAAGAAGAACTTAAAAAACAAAATATCAAATACCAATTAGCGGCAGGTATTGTATTAACTGGTGGTGCTGCACAAATAAAAGGAATGGTCGAGTGTGCTGAAAAAGTTTTTCAAAATCAAGTTCGTATTGGGCAGCCATTGAATATATCTGGATTAACAGACTATGTACAAAAACCTTATTGTTCAACAACGATAGGGCTATTACATTATGGAAAACAAAGTTTATTAAATGATGATGCAAAAGATAGTAATAAATCATCATTAAAAGGGATAGCTAAACGATTGACCGGTTGGTTTAAAAAAGAGTTTTAGCTAATATATTTCAAGAACTTCGTGGACATTGTAGATGATTATCTGTACAATGTGCCTAGATCGTAAATTTGGAGATAAGTTATGTTTGAGCCTATGGTTGCAGATGATGAACCAGCAGCAGTCATTAAAGTTATTGGTGTCGGTGGTGGCGGAGGTAATGCTGTCGAGCATATGATTGCTGAGCATATTGAAGGTGTTGAGTTTTTTGCGGCAAATACCGATGCACAGGCATTAAAAAGAATTAAGGTAGGTCAAACTATCCAGATCGGTACTAATGTTACTAAAGGACTTGGTGCAGGTGCTAATCCAGAAGTGGGTAGGAATTCTGCTGAAGAAGATCGTGAGGTTATCCGTAGTGCCATCGAAGGTGCTGATATGGTTTTTATAGCAGCTGGAATGGGTGGAGGCACTGGAACAGGTGCTGCACCAGTCGTTGCAGAAATAGCAAAAGAATTAGGTATTCTAACGGTTGCTGTTGTTACTAAGCCTTTTGGTTTTGAAGGTAAAAAACGAATGGCTTTTGCAGAGCAAGGTATCTCTGAATTAGCAAAACATGTTGATTCACTGATTACTATTCCGAATGATAAGTTATTAAAAGTGTTAGGTCGTGGCGTTAAATTACTGGATGCTTTTGCTGCCGCTAATGGTGTTTTAAAAGGTGCTGTGCAAGGTATTGCTGAGCTTATTACTAAACCTGGTCATATCAATGTCGACTTCGCTGACGTAAGAACGGTGATGTCTGAAATGGGCTATGCGATGATGGGGTCTGGTCGAGCTAGCGGAGATAATCGTGCGGAAGAAGCTGCCGAAATGGCAATTTCTAGTCCATTGCTTGAAGATATCGATTTATCGGGCGCTCGAGGTGTATTAGTCAATGTCACTGCAGGGCTAGATCTTGGTTTAGAAGAGTTTGAAACAGTAGGTAGTACAGTTAGAGCATTTGCTTCTGACAATGCCACCGTTGTTGTTGGTACGACTTTTGATCCTGATATGTCTGATGAAATTCGAGTAACAGTGGTTGCAACTGGTATTGGTATGGATAAACGTCCAGAAGTTAAAATGCCTAAGCCTGTGCCACGCAATGATTTATTTGGTCAAAGTAATACTCTAGGTCAACAAGAAGATAAATTAGCGAAAGTTGTTAATGAACCAACAGCTTCTCCTCTTGATAATCGTGAGATTTTAGATATTCCTGCTTTTATCCGTAAGCAAGCGAATTAAAATGAACTTATTTGATTTTTTATTGTCGAAATCGATAAGAACACATAACAAAGTAGGTGCAAAGTGAAACAAAGAACATTAAAAAAGACTATTCAAGCAACTGGTGTTGGTTTACATACCGGTAAGAAAGTTACTTTGACATTACGTCCTGCGCCTGAAAATACAGGTATCATTTATCGTCGTACTGATTTAAATCCATATGTGGATTTTCCGGTAGATGCAAAATCTGTGCGTGATACCATGCTTTGTACTTGTTTAATAAACGAAGACAATGTTCGTATTTCTACTGTTGAGCATATCAATTCTGCTTTAGCAGGGCTTGGTATTGACAATATTATTATTGAAGTTAATGCTCCTGAAATACCAATCATGGACGGTAGTGCAAGCCCATTTGTTTATTTATTACTTGATGCGGGTATTGCAGAACAAAATGCACTCAAAAAGTTTTTGCGTATAAAAGAAACAGTTCGAGTTGAGAATGGAGATAAATGGGCTGAAGTAAGGCCTTACAGTGGTTTTAGATTAGATTTCACTATTGATTTCCATCATCCGGCTATTGATAGTAGTTCGCAACGTTATCAATTAGATTTTTCGTCTGAATCGTTTATTCGCCAGATCAGTCGCGCAAGAACTTTTGGTTTTATGCGTGATATCGAAGCGTTACAGTCTAAAGGCCTATGCCTAGGTGGTAGCTTAGATTGTGCAATCGTGGTTGATGATTACAAAGTGCTTAATGAAGACGGTTTACGTTTTGAAGATGAGTTTGTACGTCACAAAATGCTCGATACTATCGGCGATTTATATATGAGCGGTCATAATATGATTGGTGAAGTAGTTTGTTATAAATCTGGTCATGCATTGAATAATCAATTATTGCAAGCATTGTTAGCGAAACAAGATGCATGGGAATATGTGACATTTACAGAAGAGCAAACAGTGCCACTTACATTGGGTACTCAACAGCTGATTCTAGCGTAAAATCATAAGTAATATTGTTAGATATTATAAACGCTCCTATTTTTGATGGGAGCGTTTTTATTTTATATTAAAGAGATAATTAAATGAATAATAGCCATTTTTTTGCTCATTTGTCACGATTGAAACTAATTAATCGTTGGCCTTTAATGCGTAATGTAAGAACCGAAAATGTATCAGAGCATAGCTTACAAGTTGCTTTTGTCGCACATGCTTTAGCAATAATTAAAAACAAAAAATTTAACGGTCATGTGAATCCTGAGCGAATCGCATTATTAGCCATGTATCATGATGTTTCAGAAGTCATAACCGGTGATTTACCAACACCTACAAAGTATTATAATCCGCAAATCACGGTTGAATATAAAAAGATTGAAAAAATAGCACAACAAAAACTTATTAATATGCTCCCTAAAGAGTTACAAGATGATTTTAGAACATTAATCGATGATGATTTTTATGATGAAGCAGAAAAAAGCATCGTAAAACAAGCGGATACATTATGTGCTTATCTTAAAACGATTGAAGAACTCAGCGCGGGTAATAATGAATTTAAATTGGCTGAACAACGTTTAAAAAAGACTTTATCTGAACGCAGTAGCCCTGAAATGAATTACTTTTTAGATGTTTTTATTCCAAGTTTTAGCTTGTCATTAGATGAAATAACTATGTAACAATGATTTATCTAGTTAATTGTTGCCTATTTTGTCTTTATCATATTTTATATCATGAATTTTAAATGTCTTGGTGTTTCCCTATATTTTAGATATGATTGCTTGGTGTCGACATGCAGTATTTGGCCTAGACTGGTTTTGTTATACCATTTAGCTTGCCGTCTTAATTTATCTTCAGAGAATTTTCAATTTAGGCATTTAAATTTAAATAGCGCAAAATCTCAGGTATCAATAACAATATTTAGACAGAGAAACCAGCTTATTTTACAATCTTTCCAGATATTATGATGCTTTAGCCAGCTGAACTGGGTGGGGTGACCCTGTATCCGTATGTGACTAATGGGATGGCTTGGAGCGATCCGACTGCGGCAGTTTTGTCGATACAGTTAAACATGCAATTACAACAACAGGCAAAAAATTCCAAAGCACAGAAATATTCAAATTTACAAGTAAAACAAAAATTAATAGAGTTCCTTTCAGGAATATCGATTATTTATGTAACTATCCCCTAAAATAGTACAGCAAAAAAGTAGAAAATTCTCTATGATAAAAGTAAAGGGGATTTAATTATGAAAAAAATGACTGAACATCAGATTGTATCTATTTTAAAAGAAGCTGAAGCCGGTATTCCTGTCAAGGAGCTCTGTCGTAAATATGGCATGGGTAATTCAACTTTCTATAAATGG
>NZ_JBXSQJ010000034.1:0-17055 GCF_057063585.1 Gilliamella sp. X-60
TTAACGATTTATAATACCGAAAGACCGCATGAGGCGTTAAATAACATGACACCGATTGAGTATAAAACACTAAAACAAGCAGCATGATTTTCTACGTGAGTTGTGTACTAGGTTTGGGGTATTTACAGAAATAATCTTAAAAATCGCGATTTGGAAAAACTAAACGAATTAAATTCTTTTTTATTTAGAATGGAAAAAGTTAACACAAAGCCACTTAAGATAAAAAAATAATCAACTGCAAGTATAAATGATAAAGGGAGTGAAAAATTACCATTCCAGTATAAATAATGACCGACAGCTACACAAAAAGCCATTACACCACGAAAAATCAAGAGAATAATTCCTTTTCAAAATACATCCATATGTAAAAACACATTCTATACATATCTTACATTAATTTTAACGTTGTGTTTAATATGATATTTCCTACGATTTAATTCTTAATAACATTTCAAGAAAAATCGATTTAATCTATAGTTTTCTTCTTTTTTTGTATAACAACGGTAACAATTTAATAATCCCTATTTTTTTAAGATCATTAAAAATAAAAAAAGAATTCTTTTTTGAGTAAACCTGACTATTTTTTCGTATTTCTTTTGACCAATGCAAAAGAAACAAATATCTATAAGGCATTTCTAATCGATTATAATTCCATTTATAGCTTTTATATTGAAGATAGCAAATTAGATACTTAAATTTTTCATATAACAGTTTATCTTTGCAAAATGTCATTATTTCATTAAATTCATCACAAATACAAAATACCTTATCTTTACTTTTTATTGACGACTGATCATGTATTCGATAATAAATTAATGGAGCGTCAATAAGCATCATTCGTGTTGCGCAGGCATAAACTTTAAAACTAAATGCTGTATCTTGATATGATGCACCGGGTGTTTCTAAAAATTTCAGATTATTTTTCTGAATAAATGTTCGCTTATAAATATTAGCCCACACTGACGGCCATTGTAAAAATGGAGATAAATCATTTTGTGGATTAATTAAAACACTGCTTTCCATTTGATATGAATCAACTTTCTTAATTGAGCTATCTTTTTGCATAAATGTAAAAAAATGACATCTTGCAATATCTAAATCATTTTCAACAGCTACTTTATATAACGATTCAAACATATCAGGCTTAGCAAAATCATCAGATTCAACAATACCGATATATTCACCAACGCATTGTTGAAGACCGATATTCATTGAATGGCCATAACCACTATTTAACTTATCAATAATACGAATTCTCGAATCTTTACCCGCATATTCTTGTAAAATAGCAAGTGAATTATCGGTAGAACCGTCATTTACACATATGATTTCTATACTGGTTAATGTTTGATTAATAATACTGTCTAAGCATTGTCGTAAATATTTTTCTACATTATAGACTGGCACGACAATCGATACATTGGGTAACATAAATTATCCTTGATTTCCTAAATTATTTAAATACCATAAAATGGTTTTCCGCAATCCACTTTCCAACTTTTCTTGTGGCTTCCAACCTAACTGTTTTTGTATTTTGGATGAATCAATAGCATATCGATAATCATGCCCTGGTCTATCAGATATAAATTGAATTAAATCTTGATATCGTTTGATTCCATTCAAGTGTTTTGGAATAAGTTCATCCATCATTGAGCAAATAATTTGTACCGTATCTAAGTTCGTATACTCGTTATTTGCACCAATATTATAAGTTTCACCAACTTTACCGTTTATTAAAACAGAATAGAGAGCTTTAGCATTATCTTCTACATAAATCCAATCACGTATTTGCGAACCATTGCCATAAACGGGTATGGGTTTACCTGCGAGTCCATTAGAAATTACAGATGGAATCAATTTTTCAATATGCTGAAAAGGCCCATAATTGTTGGTACTATGGGTTATAATGGTTGGCAATCCATATGTGCGATGCCATGCTTTAACTAAATGATCGCTTGATGCTTTAGAGGCGGAATAAGGACTACTTGGTGAATAGGGTGTTACCTCTGTAAAGCATAATTCTGTACTGCCTAAATCACCATAAACTTCATCGGTTGACACGTGAATAAAACGGAATTTTTCTTTCTCTTTTTTAGGTAAATTGCTCCAATAATTTCGAGAAGCTTCTAAAAGTGTAAAAGTTCCAACAATATTACTTTCGATAAAAGCATTTGGATTCGATATTGAACTATCCACATGACTTTCGGCAGCTAGATGAATAACAACACAAGGTTGATATTGTCGAAAAACACGATCCAATCCTAACCGATTACAAATATCCATCTTTTCAAAAAAATATCTACTATTATTAGAAACCATTGCAAGTGATTGCAAATTTGCTGCGTAAGTTAATTTATCAATATTAATGACATAATGTTGAGTATGTTCGATAGTATATCGAACAACGGCAGATCCAATAAATCCGGCGCCACCTGTTATTAAAATCTTTTTAGCGTTATTAAACAAACCTACCGTCCTATCCCATATTCCCGCAATTTATTCGCAATGGCCGTATGCGATACACCAAGTCTTTTCGCTAGCTTTCTTGAACTTGGGAATTGGCCATATAATTTTAATAAGATTTCTTTCTCAAATTGTTTTGTCATTTCATCAAGGGTTTTATTTTCAATATTGCTCACCCATGATAATTGCGATGTGGTTGAAGTTGGTAACATAACATCTTTGACAGTTAATATCGGCGAGGTTAATTGCGCTAATGCTGAATAGAGGATATTTTTTAGTTGTCTTACATTCCCGGGCCATGAGTAACCGCTCAAATAATCAATCACATTATTATCAATCCTTGGCGGTGTAATGCCTTGTTTATTGGCAAACTCATTAACAAAAATGTCAGTGAGTAGTGCAATATCCTCTTTACGTTCTTGCAAAGAGGGTAAATTAAGCGATAGCACGTTGAGTCTGTAATAAAGATCTTTTCTAAATTTACCTTGTTCGACCAACTCGGCTAAATCGACTTTTGTAGCGCAAATAATTCTTACATCAACATAGACTTCATTATCATCGCCCACACGACGAAAATAACCATCATTAATAAAACGAAGTAATTTGGTTTGCATTTGAAAAGACATCTCATCAATGCCATCAAGCAACACTGAACCACCATTGGCTTGCTCAAAAAAGCCTTTTTTGCTCTCAATTGCTCCAGGGTAGGCACCTGCTGCATGTCCATATAATTCACTTTCGACCACTTCATCGGGCATGGCTGCACAGTTTAATGCTAGAAAGGTCTGATCACCGCGAGAGCTATATTGATGGCAAGCATTAGCCAATAAATCTTTACCTGTGCCAGTTTCACCAGATATTAATAATGGTTCGCGTTGCATAGAAAAAGCTTTAGCTTGAGCAATGAGCTTTTGCATAACCAAACTTTGGGTAGCAAAAATATCAAAAGCATGCTCCCCCACTACTTTGATTTTTGATAATCGTTTTTTGAGATAATCAATTGATTGTAAAATAAATAGGGTTTTAGACGATCCTATCACTCTTTGCAATAAAAAATGCTGAGAGTTTAAAACAATGATTGTATTATCTTGTTCATCTATATTGATTGTATTATCAAGATTGAAGATCTTTTGATAATCAAATGGTTGATTTAATACTAAAACATAATCAGAAAATAACGCCTTAGCGACATCATTATACGCAACCAGAAGTTGGTTATTATCAATTTCAATGATTGCAACTTGCATAGTTTGCCCACTTTTCACTAAGTTTTACTAAATTATCACGTCGATGTTGCCACTCACAGCTTTTCGTTAATTCTGAATAGGTCATTTTTGTATTGGTTAGTAAACGTTTTGCTTTATCTGATGTTAAAGGATGAACCTTATCTAACGCTGTTAATTGATCTAAAATAGCTAACGTCCCTTGCCGGTTATTACAAGCTAAAAGCAGATCACAGCCTGCGGATAATGCCGCTTGCGCTCGCTCGGCATAATTGCCCATTATTGAAGCACCTTCCATTGATAAATCATCAGAAAAGATGACACCATCAAAATGCAATTGCTCGCGAAGTACTGTTTTAAGCCAATACGATGAACCACTAGCTGGTTTATTATTAAAAGCAGGATAAATAACATGTGCTGGCATAATCGCATCGAGTTTTTTATCAGCAATAAGCTTAGCAAATATTTGCATATCATGTTCAATCAACGATTTTTCACGATCATCAATGGGTGTTTCTTTATGCGAGTCAGCAATTACATGACCATGTCCCGGAAAATGTTTGCCCGTTGTTTTCATACCTGCTGCATGCATACCATCAATCATAGCAGAAGCAACTTGATAAGCGATATTAGCATCTTGATGAAACGAACGAGTACCAATAGCTAAGCAGTCATGACCTAAATCTAAAACAGGTGCATAGCTAAGATCGATATCAAAGGCGATGAGTTCCATAGCAAGTACCCAACCAGCATCAAAAGCTAATGACTTAGCTTGCTCTAGATTATTAAGCACCGCAAAAGATTGTGCAGGAGGAATCGTTGTAAAACCATGCCTAAAGCGTTGAACACGCCCACCTTCATGATCGACCGAAATTAATAAACGCTGTGAAGAAGCCGCTCGAATCTGTTTTATCAATGCCATTAATTGAGCTTGATCTTGATAATTACGACTAAATAAAATCACTCCTGCAACTAGTGGATGTTTCAAAAGCACTTTATCTTCATCGGTTAATGAAGTGCCTTCGACATCAATCAATAATGGTCCCATTTATTCATGTGCCTCTGAAACATTATCTTTATTGGTATTTAGTTGTGAAGAGAAGTCTTTCGATGTTACTCTTGTTAAGATTTCTCCGTTTTGTGTTGATAGCAATTCGACTGAAAGGTTAGCATCATTACTATCAGTTGGTGCTTTATATATAGTTGTAAATAGCACATATCCAGCATTGATTGATTTAGCTAGCCCTATCATCTTACCACGTGACACAAACTTATCATCAGCCGAAATACCTAACGCTTGTTTAGCTTCGTTGGTTGACTGCTTATTGACAACTGTAAACATATTTTGTTTATTCATCAATTGATGTAATGCGTCATCAATTTGATTTGTTACAAGATAATCACCACTACGATTTTGAATGTCACTAATTAAAATAATTTTATTGTCATTATTTGAAAGTGACACGTGTAATATTTTATTTACAAATGGTGATAATATAGTGTTCCAATCAGTTTGTTTAACGATCTGAGGAGGTGTTTCAATCACTCCAGTATCATCTGGTTCAGTGACATCAACGGGTGGTTTTACTTCAACTTTTTGGGTATGACTAATAAGATGACAACCCGCTAATACACAAGTCATTGCACTAATAACAAATAGACGTTTTATCTGTTTCATATAATAGTTAACCTACTAATCGACCTAAGTTTTTGCCACCTAATAAATGCATATGAATATGAAAGACTTCTTGCCCTGCATCTTTATTACAATTCATGATTAAACGATATCCGCTTTCATCAATGCCTTCTTGTTTTGCAATTTTAGCTGCGACAATCATCATATGCCCTAATAACATTTCGTCTTGTTCAGTGATCTCATTTATGGTTGGAATAAGTTTGTTAGGAATAATTAAAATATGTGTTGGCGCTTGAGGAGAAATATCTCGAAATGCGGTCACTTTGTCATCTTGAAAAACGATATCGGCAGGGATTTCTCTTCGAATAATTTTGCTAAAAATAGTTTCCTGAGCCATCAAACTTCTCCTTTTATACAAACGTCTATGCGTAAAATTGATATATACTGACAAGCATAACACATTTTAATAGCAAAAATGTATAGAAATCGTTACATATTTAAAATACATTTTTATATAAAAAACGTCCAAAACTGTGTAAATTTTATTTATTATTTAAATGATATGCATAGTTTGTAAAATAGTTAACCAACACCTTAAAAACACTCAGGTATACAACTGATTATATTCATCTTTTATATTTTACGTTTCAGATATAATATGAAGCTATATCTTCTGTTAAAAACTAAGATAAAACAGAAGTTTCCTTCATAAAAAAGTAAAACAAGTCCTCAAATCAACTTATTATATTCATTTGTCAAATATGATAAGTTGAGATATAATGCCCCGTCGATTTCAACCGCCTATTTTCATGTTCCTTGCTTTCAATGGGTTGCGGTTGCCCCGACAGAAAGCTGATTAATCCGTAGGGAGCGATAATGCGTCATTACGAAATAGTATTTATGGTTCACCCAGACCAAAGTGAACAAGTGCCAAGTATGATTGAACGTTATACTGGTACGTTAACCACTGATGGTGGCAAAATCCATCGTCTAGAAGATTGGGGTCGTCGTCAATTAGCCTATCCTATCGAAAAACTGCACAAAGCACACTATGTGTTAATGAATGTTGAAGCAACTCAAGAAGCTGTTAATGAGCTTGAAGATAACTTCCGTTTCAATGATGCAGTAATTCGCAGTTTAATTATGCGCACCAAACACGCTGTAACTGAAACTTCACCTATGTTAAAAGCGAAAGATGAGCGTCGTAGCTCTGAAGAAGATTTTAACGAAGCAAACATGGACGATGATTCCGACGAATAATCGTTTAGTGTTATCGGGTATTGTAAAAAAAACACCGATACGAAAAATCAGTCCAAGTGGGATTTCGCATTGTCAATTTTATTTAGAACATGTTTCTGAGCAGATTGAAGCAGAACTCACAAGGCAAGCATGGTGCATCATGCCTGTAATTGCTAGTGGACAACAAGAGTTAAGTTACGTAAAAAAAGGCAGTAGAGTTTTAGTTGGTGGATTTATAAGTACCCACACTAAACGTAATCAAACAAGCCAACTTGTTTTACATGCTGACCAAATTAAACTATTAGGAGAATAGCCAAATGGCACGTTATTTCCGTCGTCGCAAATTCTGCCGTTTTACTGCAGAAGGCGTTAAAGAAATTGATTATAAAGATGTTTCTTTATTAAAAAGCTATATCACAGAAAGTGGTAAAATTGTACCAAGCCGTATTACTGGTACAAGTGCAAAATATCAACGTCAATTAGCTCGCGCTATCAAACGCGCTCGTTACTTGGCATTATTACCATACACTGACAACCATCAGTAATTAGCAACAGAGGGAACATATAATGCAAATTATTCTACTCGATAAAGTTGCTAATTTAGGCAGCTTAGGTGATCAAGTTAATGTTAAAGCGGGTTATGCGCGTAACTTTTTGATTCCACAAGGTAAAGCAGTAGCAGCGACTAAAAAGAATATCGAATTTTTTGAAGCTCGTCGTGCTGAATTAGAAGCAAAACTTGCTGAGACATTAAAAGCCGCTGAACAACGCGTTGCTGAAATTAATGCACTTGGTAAAGTCACTATCACTTCTAAAGCTGGTGATGAAGGCAAATTATTCGGTTCAATCGGTACTCGTGATATCGCAGATGCAGTTAAAGCTCGTGGTATTCAAGTATCAAAAAGCGAAGTTCGCCTGCCAAATGGTGTACTGCGTACTACTGGCGAACACGAAGTGTTCTTCCAAGTACACAGCGAAGCTTTTGCTAAAGTTATTGTTGAAATTATTTCTGAATAATTATCACTCAATACAAATAAAAAAACCCGTTAATAAAACGGGTTTTTTTATTATCTATTTTCGGTACAATAACAAGCCAAATAAAAATTCATTGAGTTATTGCACATCACTAGATGCTATTAAAAAGCAACTATCTAACAATAATTGATTTTCCTCTACCCCGAATATCTGACACCGCTTCGGGTTTATTGTCAGTGATTTTTATGGCTTGAATATCACCGCTAAAATCTTGCTGCTTAAACTGATACCCCATCTGTTTGAGTTGAGCTTTTAAATCTTCTGGTACTCTATTTTGAAAACGCTCAATAAAGATAAGATTAGTTGGTAATAATTGATGATGATAACGCGGAGCATCTATTGCTGCTTTTAATGACATATGGTTATCAAAGACATTCGTCACCACTTGGAAAATTGAAGTAAAAATCCTTGAACCGCCCGGTGTACCAATAACCATTGCAACATCATTATTTTTAATAAATATACTTGGCGTCATAGAAGATAAAGGGCGTTTATTTGGCTCAATTGCATTAGCATCTTTGCTCACAACACCAAACTGATTAGCAACACCTGGTTTACTACTAAAATCATCCATTTCATTATTGAGTATAATACCTGTGCCTTCTATTACAACCGCTGATCCAAACCAGCCATTAAGCGTATAAGTATTCGATGCCGCATTACCCCATTTATCCACAATAGAAAAATGCGTTGTCTGTAATTTTTCGCGATTAGTATCTAAACCAGGTTTAACTTGTTCAGTAATCGAAATAGCTTTTGGATTAACTTGCTTAGCTCTTTGCGCTAAATAATTAGTATCAATCAATTCAGTGACAGGTACAGAGATAAAATCAGGATCTCCCATATATTCGGCTCGATCGGCAAAAACACGTTTTTCTATTTCTGCTAATAAGTGAATATATTGTGGTGAATTCACTTTTACATCTTTGAAATCATTCGCGAGATCTTGTTTCATTAATAAAAGTTGAATTAAACCAACGCCACCTGAACTTGGCGGAGGAGCGGTAACAATCTGCATATCTTGCCAGTTAGCAACTAACGGAGCTCGCCATTTAGCCTGATAATTGGCCAAATCGTTTTCAGTAATTAAACCGTCATTTTTTTCCATCTGTTGTGCAATTAATTTAGCCGTTTCGCCTTTATAAAATCCGTCACTACCTTGGTTTGCAATACGCTCTAATACTTTACCAAGTTCGGGCTGTTTAAACACCTTTTCAGCTTGCATAGCACCAAAGTATTGCTTAAAGTGACCATTAGTAGGTGCAAGCTCGGCTGCTTCTTGATAACGTTTAACTAACTGTTTATCTACGGTAAACCCTTCATTAGCAAATCGAATAGCTGGTGCCATTACCTCTTTCCAAGATAATTTACCAAAACGTTGATGCACCGCCCACATACCGGCAACGGTTCCCGGTACTCCCGATGCTTTGTAAGAATATAAACTTAAATTAGGGATCACATTTTTATGATCATCAAGATACATATCTTTATCAGCTTTGCTTGGTGCAACTTCACGATAATCAATAAAATAAGGCTTACCATCCATCAAAAGGGTCATAAAACCACCCCCACCAATGTTACCCGCTTCAGGATAAGTAACAGCAAGAGCAAAGGCGGTAGCCACAGCAGCATCAGCTGCATTTCCACCTTTTTTTAAAATTTCTTGTGCAGCAATGGCACCATAAGAATCGGGCGAAGCAACTGCGCCAGCTTCTAATTTTTGTGTTACGTTTTCAACAGCAAGTACTTGTTGGCTTATCAGTAAAAATACAATAAAGTAGCAATACTTTATCAACTTACGTTTAAGATAAAACATTTTGCACCTCCTAATTAAAGTATTATTTATCGTACCCACTTAACAGCAAAATACATGAATCACATTAATAAATCATGTAACAATCGGTTAAGGGGAATCATCAATATAGCATAGAAAATAAAAATGTTGAGCAAATATTGATCAGATAGCCACAATGCAATGGTTTACCCTAACGTGTCATCTGCATGGAGTATCAATAATTGCTAAGACCAAAAATAAGATGATCAGTTAGCTTTACTCAATAGAGGCTGATAATTTAATATGCAATGCAATCGATGATAATAAAACTCATCTACATAGAGTAGCCTATCTATCTTCTTTGTTGAACATAGGTAACAAATAATTAAACTTTGCTGGAAAATGTTATTAAGAGGTGTCAAGGATGATGTATTTTCTTAACATAATTAGCCTTAAAAAACATAATCCGTTTAAATAAAGCTGATTTTTGTAAAAAAGTTTCAGGAAACACTACGTTTAAGTATAAAAAGGTAGTAAATTTA
Source organism: Gilliamella sp. X-60 (assembly GCF_057063585.1). Lineage (NCBI taxonomy): Bacteria > Pseudomonadati > Pseudomonadota > Gammaproteobacteria > Orbales > Orbaceae > Gilliamella > Gilliamella sp. X-60. The sequence goes on from NZ_JBXSQJ010000034.1 coordinate 9,913, forward strand.
GTCGAAATGATTGCTTGATCCTTATAGAAAATAGGCGCAATTGATCTTTATGATTATAAATGAAAAAGAGCGTACCCCATTTAATTAAAGGTATACGCTCTTATCTAAAACATAAAAAACTAAGCTGTTTGAATTTGACTTTCTGATTTACCTTGCTCATCTTTATACAATTTATTGTCATATAATTTGACAAAAGGAATATAAATTAGCAAAGCTAAAATAGCTGAAAATATGGCAACAATAGCCGCTTTAAAATCACCGCCAGTGCTAATAAATGCCCCTAATCCCATTGGCGATGGCCATGGAATTAATGCGATGATAGGGTGAATAAAACCGGTATTAATAGCCAAATAACCTAATGTTCCACACGCCATGGGCGCTAAGAAAAAAGGCAGTGCTAAATAAGGATTGTATACAATCGGCATACCAAAAATAACCGGTTCGTTAATATTAAATATTGCTGGCACTACAGATGCTCGCCCTAAGATTTTTAGTTGGCTAGACTTAGCAAAAAACGCAATAAAGAATGTCATTAATAAGGTAGAACCTGATCCCCCTAAAATCACAAGTGAATTATTAAATTCACCTGCAAAAGGAATATGTGCTCCCGCCGTATTTTCAGTCATATTAGTTAACATAATCGGGGTAATAAATGCCCCAATAATACTCGCACCATGAATCCCAACCACCCATAATGCATGGATTAAAAATAGGATAACCATAATACCCAACCAACTTTTGGTGAGATTGGTTACAAAGGCAAATGGTACAGCAATGATATTAAAAATATCAGTACCAAAATAGATCAAAATACCATTAAGAACGATCACAAAAAAAGCAATCACAAAAGTTGGGATCAGTGCAGTAAAGGAACGTGAAACACCAAGTGGAACTGTTTCTGGCATTTTCACAACCCAGTTACGCCTGACGCATAAAAAATAAAGATGAGTCGCCACAATAGCCATAACTATTGCAATAAATATACCGGATGTCCCCAACCTAAAGACAAAGGGTTTTAAACGTAGACCATTAAAGACTAAATTACTTTGATCATTGAGTAAGGTAATCACACCATTTTGCATAATCAGTTCAGGCAATGTCATGAAAAAGGCAAAAACGGATAACATCGCCCCATTAAGAGCATTAACTTTAAGACCCGTTTCTTCCGCTTCGATCTTAGTCAGTTCATAACCAACAACAAAGTTAAAATAGAGGGCTAAAATACCGATTGTTGCCGTATTAGCAATCATATAAAGATCACTCACTCTAAAAAAAGTATTTTCAAAAAAGCCTTCTAATCCCGTAAATGTCATTGGTAACGTGTTGAATACTAAAAACATGGAGCCAACAATAGAAAAAGGTACTGACGCCATTCCCGCAGCCATTACAGCTCGAACAATTTTAAATTGTGATATTTTCGCCATGGGCGTCATCAGATATTTCTGTAAAATAACAAATCCCGTATTCATTTTGTTTTCCTCATCTAATTAATAAATTCTTCGTAAGCTTGGATTCTTTTGAAATGCAAATCCTGATTATGTTGAATTTTATTTAACTTGCTAAGCATTAAGGTGATAATGATTAGGCTTACCGTCAGTAACACCATTAATACATGTAAAGCATCTGGCGTCTGTTTTAAAAATGGAAAAAAGAAGTGATACAAAGGGGTATAGAGCGTAATCATTAGTGTCACAAAAACTATCGCTAAGACACGATAAAATAACCTTGCATAAGGCAATTTATTGCAGTGATTTCGATAAAGTTTAATTTGTTCCCATGTGGTGAGTATGCCTAAAACAAAAAGAGCAAGCGGTAAAATCGCTACCATCGACAATGACCCCATTAAAAAGGTTGCCCAATAAAGATTTAAAAATAAAAAAAATGCGACGGTATAGCGAATCGCTAAAAATCGATTAAAATAGAGATTGGTTAGGCTGATTTTTTTATGCATTGTTAGCTTTTGTGTCATTATGCCACTCCTTATTTAGCCCTTTAATGTTGTTTCTAGCTCATGATGTTTTTCATATAGGTGTAACATTTCAATCGCCATTTCTCGAAAACTCATGGTTGTCATTAAGTGATCTTGTGCATGCACCATAATAATTTCCATCGTGATTTTGGTGCCATTTGCATAATTTTGCAGTAATTGTGTTTGTGAATGGTGTGCTTGTAAGATCTCTTTATTTGCTTCTTCAAGCAATTGATTGGCGGTAATAAAATCGGCTTGTCTCATCGCCTTAAAAGCATCGTGAATTTTAGTTTTAGCATTACCACTATATAAAATAATATTAAAAGCGATAAGTTGAATATCCTCTGAGCTCATTTCCTGATTCATTGCTATACCCCTTTTTCAATAAGTTGGATAAAAAGTTGTTTAAATTGGTGAAAATTATGTGTTTTCAATAGTTTTGATTGCATTTCTAAATCATCAATCAAGTTAACAATCGCTTTTGTCATCATCGCAAGAGTCGGATTTTGATAAATCGAGGGGGAAATCATAAAGATAAATCGGATTTGTGGGTAATTATCATCCCAAAATACACCATCAGGGATTATTGCAATGCCAATTTTAGGCAATTTTCCAACAGGCATTGCTGGATGTGGCACCACAATGGTTGGGCTAAAGAAAATATCGCCTAATCGCATACGGTTTTCCATTTGCTTTATCATCTGTTGTTTATAATCGCTAGTTTCATTTAGCGCTAAAAGATCAAGTAAACAATTTAAAACTTGTTCTTTACTTTGCGGCTGTTCACATCGGTAAAAATAATCAGCGGATAAATCATCTACCATTTGCAAAGCATCAATAACATGATCTAAACAGCTTGAGGTTAATATTGGCTCTTTATGTGTCGAAATAAGCATATTAGGTGACGAAAGATGACGGCGAATTTTTTGTACATCATCTTCGGTAAAAAATACTGAAACATGAAAAACTGGAACTTTAAATACTTTTGATGAAAGATCCACTGACGAGATAATAAAATCAATCTTTTCTAATATCTTCGGCTCAATTTCATAATATCCTTGTGTGGCAACAATTTTGATTCTTTCATTAAATTCACATTCAACGCGATTTTTTAGTAGTTGGGCACTACCAAGGCCTGTTGCACAAATAATTAATACTTTGGCTTTTTGTTCATTTTTCAGTTTTTCAATCGAAGCTAAAAAGTGCAAAGTTAAATAGCCCCATTCATCATCATGAATAGTAAATTTTTTAAGCTCAGGAAGCTGGCTCAGGTAATTTTTAACTAACTCAAACAATTCTGGAGAATTGGCTTTAATTTCATTAAGCAATGGATTTTTCAGTTTAATGTGTTGCTTTAAGCGAACAATCATCGGTTTTAAGTGTTGGATAATGCCGTTTTTCAATTGCTCATCATTTAAAAATAAATATCCCGTTTCTTGTTCTATCTTGATGAGTAAATTAGTCAAAGATGAATATAACTCAGCATCAAAATCATTTTGGCAAAAATTTGATTTACTCATTAAATGTAAAGTTAAATACATTTGTTCTTCTTTTGGAAAACAAAAACCTGTTACCTTTTCAATTCTATTGATAATCTTTTTAGCGACTTGATATTCCAAAGTATTTTTTGTCGATTGTGACATATCAAGATTTTGAATAGAAAGTCCTGACTGTAAGCGTTTAATGCTTAATGACAGATGTAACACGATATTTTGCATCATCACGTCGGATAATTTTATTTTTGCCTCACGGCATTCATCTAAAATAATAATGGTTAACGAATCAAAACTAATGACATCACTAAAGTTATTTAAATGCGTTAGGTGCTGCAAAAGATTAATCGATCCATCATGGAAAAAATAACTCAAAATGAAATGTCGTTTTGCTTTTTCCTCGCCCTCAACATAAAACAAGGATTGACTTTTTTTGACTGTCAGACCATACGGTTTAAGTTGATGCTTAATTTCTAAAATATCTTTATTGAGTTGGGAAGAACTAATAAATAATCGCTCTGATAATGCCTCTATATCAATTTTTTGACATTCTAACAATAACAGATTAAGAATATGATGTTTTCTTTGAGTTGCTTCTCGACAATTCGCTTGTTCTTCATTGCGATCTAATAGATGATGTTCAATTAGAAATAAATTGAAAGCAGTTCTATCTTTAATTTGTAGTTGGTAGCCATAACCTTGTTTACTAACGATAGCTCCACCATGGCTTTCGACCAATGGTTTTAAATCATTAAGATAAGTGCGAACAGTGCGATCTGATAATGATAGCTCAGTTGCTAACCACGCACTACTTTTGAATAAGTTTTTAGAACGAACCAATAAACTAATAAGGTTACGTTGTTTATTTTTAATCACAATTATCCAAACCTGTGCCAACTAAAACCCTATTGTTAATAATATAGTGACGGTTTTCACTTGTTAGGTAATCACGCCACAGCCCCAGCCAGATAATAAGGCGCTGCCATTTGGCAAACGCCAAACCTATATCTAAAACAAAAATTCATTGAAATTATTGGATATTATCCTCAATTAACTTGGCTAATTGTTCAATGCCCGATTGAATGGGTATATAGGCCTGAAAAGGAATACTGACAACAGGTTTACCCACTTCATCGCCCAAACTTTTCAATTTATCAAACATCATCATCGTTTGAGGACTAATTAAAAAAAGTGAAAAATCACTATTTTTAATCATATTCGCCCCTTCAGTTGCTGATACCGCATCAACCGAAACCGCTTTATCTTTGCTAGCAAAATATTCTGTCACTTTTTTTGCCATTAATGATGATGACATCCCTGCGGCACAAATAATTAATGTTTTTTTCATAAATTCTCCTAAAAATAGTTATATGCTTTATAAAACTTCACCATTAGACTCAATGACTTTTTTAAACCATGCAAATGAGGCTTTGCGACTACGTTTTAGTGTGCCGTTGCCTTTGTTGTCTTTATCAACATAGATAAATCCATAACGTTTTTCCATTTCGCCAGTCCCCGCTGAAACAAGATCAATACATCCCCAAGGGGTATATCCCATCAAATCGACACCATCTTCTTCAACAGCTAGCTTCATTTGTTTTATGTGATCACGTAAATATTCAATACGATATAAATCTTGCACCGAACCATCGGCTTCTACTTTGTCATAAGCCCCAAAGCCATTTTCTACAATAAATAATGGAAGCCTATACATATCAGTCAACCAATTTAACGTATAACGTAATCCCTCGGGATCAATCTGCCATCCCCAATCAGACACCTTGACATATTGATTACCAATCAGATCGGTTTTTTCATTATATTCATAGCTGTCATTACCAGTTTTTTTCCTAATTGCGTTTGACATGTAATAGCTAAAACCAATGTAATCAACGCTGCCGTTTTTCAAAATCTCAAGATCTTGATCGGTGATATCAAGTTGAAAATCTTTACGTTGCCAATATTTTTTAATGTGGTTTGGATACTCACCATGGACATGCACATCAGCAAAAAAGTATTTACGCTCCATCGCCTTTTGTGCCATTAAAATATCACCGGGTTTACTGGTCTCTGGATAGATTGGTATCATTGCTAACATACAACCTATTTCAAAATCAGGGTTAATGGCATGACCAATTTGCACCGCTTTAGCACTGGCAACTAATTCATAATGTGCAGCTTGATACATGATCTGCTCGCGATTATCGCCCGCTTTATAGTAAATCCCTGAATTAGTAAATGGTGCAAAATCTTCATTAAAGTTAGCCTGATTATTAATTTCGTTGAAAGTCATCCAATATTTGACTTTATTTTTATAACGATCAAAACAGACCTCGGCAAAACGCACAAAAAAATCAATTAATTTACGATTGCGAAAGCCACCATATTCAGTAACAAGATAATAAGGCAATTCAAAATGGGAAAGGGTAACAACTGGCTCAATATTGTATTTTAAGCATTCATCAAAAAGATCATCATAAAATTTTAATCCTTCTTCATTTGGTGCAAGTTCATCACCTTTTGGAAAGATACGCGTCCACGCAATAGAGGTTCTAAAACATTTAAAACCCATTTCGGCAAAGAGTTTAATGTCATCTTTATAGTGATGATAAAAATCAATAGCGTCGTGATTTGGGTAATATTCACCTTCAATCACACCTTCAGTAATTTTTCGATAGCTTTTAGGTGAACCCACCGTCATCACATCAGCGACACTCACTCCTTTACCACCGACTTGCCAAGCCCCTTCTAATTGATGAGCTGCAACGGCACCTCCCCATAAAAAATCTTTTGGTAAACCTTTATTATTCATAATCAAGTACCTGTGTTTATTGAGAATTCAACTTTAGTATAAAAGGAAAAAAATAGAATTACTAACCAACTTTTTCCGTATTGATCAGGAAAAATATAAGTATATTTTGGAGGAAAGTTATGAATTAATATTAGTAAGGTGAGTTACTTTTTTTGATATTTAGAACTTTATCGACACACGATAAAAATAATTTTAAATTTTAAATAGTTAAAGCAAAATTTTAAATAAATTCTTCAAACTCATCAGCCTATTTCGAGGGAACAAATGTAAATACCCCAAACTTAGTACACAACTTACGTAGAAAATTAAGCTGCCTGTTTTAATGTTTTATATTCGAGCGGTGTCATGTTATTTAATGCCTCATGCGGTCTTTCGGTATTATAAATCGTTAACCATTCTTCGGTTATTCTCCTTGCTTGTGCTAAGTTGTTAAAAAGATATAAATCGAGTACTTCAGTACGATAGGTACGATTAAATCGTTCAATATAGCCATTTTGATAAGGACTACCAGGCTGGATATAATCAATGGCTATATCATGGGATTTAGCCCAGTTTATAAAGGTTTTTCCTGTAAATTCTGGCCCATTATCGACCCGTATTTTTAATGGATACCCATGATATTCGGCCAGTTTATCTAAATAACGGATAATTCTCCCTGCCGGTAAGCTTACTGCAATATTGTAACTATCCCCTAAAATAGTACAGCAAAAAAGTAGAAAATTCTCTATGATAAAAGTAAAGGGGATTTAATTATGAAAAAAATGACTGAACATCAGATTGTATCTATTTTAAAAGAAGCTGAAGCCGGTATTCCTGTCAAGGAGCTCTGTCGTAAATATGGCATGGGTAATTCAACTTTCTATAAATGG
>NZ_JBXSQJ010000035.1:0-16647 GCF_057063585.1 Gilliamella sp. X-60
GTGATAACATTAAAATGACAGTATCATTAATTCACCCAATCGCGATGGCTGAAGGTTTACGTTTTGCGATTCGTGAAGGTGGTCGTACTGTTGGTGCTGGTGTTGTTGCTAAAGTTATTAAGTAATTTAACTTGCTACCATAAAGCGCAGCTATTGATGCGCTTTATCATCAGTAAAAAAGGTGCACATTGTGTGCCTTTTTTATTTTCTCATAAATAATCTCATCTATTTTTAGACTAAATTAGCTAGCTGAATTATATTGCTTTGCTCAAGTATTGTGAAATGCTACATTTCAGGTCTATTACATTAAATATTTATTAATATGGTTCCTCCAGTATCTAATGCTTATATTTAGCACGTTGATTGATAACCTAAAAGTAATTTTATAACTTAAAATTATGCATGAGCTTACTATTAATGAATTTAATTCAGGATACTATCAACTAATACCTTATTTATCTCAACGAATATAGCGTTTACAATAAACTCAGCAATAGAGGGTTATTGGCTTATTAGAAGTATAAAGTTTATTCGAATTCATTAATTAGCAAGAGAGGATTTTATGGAATATCTACAACTTGGCAATTCTAATATTCAAGTATCTCGTATTTGTTTAGGGTGTATGAGCTTTGGTGATCCTGCCAGTAAAATGCATGCATGGACACTTAATCCTGACCAGAGTGAAGTAATTATCAAACATGCGCTAGATTTAGGTATTAATTTTATTGATACAGCAAATACTTATTCAGCTGGTACAAGCGAAGAATATTTAGGGAGAGCAATTAAAAAAAACATAGCCCGCGAAAAAGTTATCCTTGCAACTAAAGTCTATTTTAATGAGGGACATCTTTCCAAAGCAGCTATTGAAAGAGAAATTAATGGTTCTCTTAAACGACTTGGTACTGACTATATAGATTTATATATCATTCATCGTTTTGATTATGCAACACCATTAGAAGAAACAATGGAGGCATTACATAATCTTGTCAAAGCAGGTAAAGTGAGAGCATTAGGGGCTTCCGCCATGTATGGTTATCAATTTTATAACATGCAACTTGTGGCTAAACAAAATGGTTGGACACCTTTTGTTTCGATGCAAAATCACTATAACTTACTGTATCGAGAAGATGAGCGAGAGTTAATTCCTATCTGCCAACAATTTAACGTCTCCTTAACACCATATAGCCCTCTGGCTGCTGGTAGGCTCACTCGTTTAGAATGGCAAGCGAATACATTACGCAGTAAAACCGATCAGATTGCTATCGCTAAATATGATAGCACGCAAAAAACGGATGCTATTATTGTGCAAAGAGTCAATGAACTTGCCAAAAAATATGGTGTAACAATGACTCAAATAGCGTTAGCTTGGCAATTTGCTAAGGGGATCACCTCACCAATTATTGGCGCAACTAAAACCAAGTATCTAGATGATGCTGTTGGCTCACTGAAGATCTCATTATCGAAAGAAGATATCATATATTTAGAAGATCAATATATGCCACATCGTATTGTTGGTGCGATTTGATTGGTGAGATGGGGGTGAGTTGTGCTTTTGCAAAAAGCAGATATAAAAATACAATATAATCAATGTTATTTATTAACTCGTCCAAAAATTAGGCTATTTTTGTTGGGTAGATAGATTGAGTGGCTTGTAGCTCTTCTGCCCAATTTTTACTTGCATAGATGGGCACTACAACTTTTTATGATTTTTTGCTGAAGCTATTATTTTAAACTTAGTTCAGCAAACTAGTTTAAGTTTACGATGTTTCGCTTAGAGTTCTTTTAAACCTTTGATATCTGCGTGTTGCATACCGCCGTATTTTTGTCACTATTTATAAAAAATTGAATTGATCATGCCGTATTTATGGCAAAGTGATCCTTTCCAATAAAAGTAAAGTATAATCAACATGGTGTACATACTCCTAAAAATATGAAGAGAATTACAAATGCTAAAGGCAGAAAATAATGTCATTATATTTACAAGAAAAATTGAAATTATCAGTTATTGAAAAAGAAAAAAAGGCAATTGTTCAAAATATCTCAAATAAATTACGGATTGATAGTGATTCAATAACGTTTCAATCGCATAATTATAATGTTTTTTTGTCAAAATTTATTGATAAGATTGAATATCAGCTTGTTGATTTATCAGTAAATGAAAATTTATTATTTAACCGATTTTGTGATTTTTTGAGTAGTATTAATAATAATGATTTAGTAGCTTTCCAAATTATAACTTGTAATACATATTATTATTTAAAATTGCATATTAATAATATTAAGCAAAATCCAACATTATTTTGGAATATGAAAGTAAAGAATAGTAACAAGAAGCTAGAGTGTTTGCTAGTGGCCATAAATAACTCTTTTGGGTTTTCAATTTTACCAACAGAGCATTTTTATGAATTAAGAATATGGAATGATAATAATCATATTATGGAAAATCGTAAATATTTAAAATAATAATATAGAAATTATAAAGTTTAAGTAGTAGGTACTATTATAGCTTGATTAATTTCTTTATCTTCACCGCCCCAGATAGCTATGAACCACTAGACGCAAATGATAACCAAGAATAACAGATTCGCTCCTTCTATACCGATCTGAATGGTTGTCAGGAAGCGCTGATGGATAAAATGGCAAAATATTATGAGAATACAGCTATCAGCTCTGGGGTAGACGAATTCAGGAAATTGGTTAAGAACCAATAGAGCAGATCAAACATAACTAATGACAAACACGGGATTTTGCCCGTGTTTTTGTTTCCAGAGCGGAATAAAACACTCAACAACTAACCATTATTGCCCATGGCTGTCATTGCTGCTTTCGGTATGAATAACGTTAATATAGCTAGGGATGGCTGGCGTATTAACATAAAAGAATGCCCATTGAATCCCGTCTATTTTTTTGGTTTGACGTAAATATTGTTTTAGTAATATATCGTCCTGAGAATCATCTTCTGATTGCTGATGTATATAATGATCAATAAACTCATTATATGTATCTTCATCAGTCGCTAAATATCCATTGTGATTTTCACAATATTGTTTATATAAATCGAATAATTTGTCGACAAAAACATTATATTCTTTTTCAATATCAAACGTTTTAGGATTACTATACCCCAAAGTCGCAAAAATCTTATCAGCAATAGCAGAACCAGATTTTGATTTTTTTAATGCAGAAGAGCATAAATAAGTTGGTAAAATAAAAACTAATCCCCCCATAACAGCCATAAGAAGTAGCGAAAAATCATTTTTAGAAAAGGCCATTACTACAAAATAAAAGAAAGTAAATACCCCCAATCCTCCAGCACCAATAAAGAAAATGCGCGGTAAAATAGGTATATTTAGTTTTGAATTGCCAGCTTCCGTTCCCTCTGTTGCATAAGGATGTAACCATAAAAGCTTATCGGCAGGACGGCGTAATGCATAAGCAAAATAGGTTCCACCAGATAGTGGATCAACAACCGCCTCCACGTAGTCTCCCTCATTAAAAAAGGTTCGACAAAATGCGCCTTCAATCACCTTATCACCTAATTTACAGCAAAAATACTGCTCAATATCAGCTGTATCGTAATCAATGTTTTGAATTTTTGCTGCATTTATTTTCATACTATTAGCCATAGAAACTAAATCTAAATGCCCTATTGTGAGTAAATTGACATCAGGGCGTCCAGCTAGTTTGCGAGCATTAAGATAACTTTCTTGCGTGTCATAGACCTCCAGATCGGTGATATAACCAGTAATAATTTGGTAATAATGGTTATCGCCTATATTCTGTTCCATATTTTTTATTCCTTATATTTATCTGTTCAATTATTTGTTATTTTTTGTTTCGTTCATCAATGACTTTAACCCAATTAGGTAAAGTTGGCGTTCTACAGTAGTAATCTGTTAATGCTTTAAATTGTTTTAACTTTTCAAAGTCAGGGGTCTGTGGATCGTTAAATATTTCAGGGTCATTGATTCGATACAATTTTTTAAAGCGTTCCTTTTCTTTTTCAGAATCATATTTCCACGGTTTTTCATACCCCAAACAGGCATAAATTTGATTGGAAATAAAAGAGTATCCTCCTCCACCCATCAAAAAAGCAGCAATAATTGCAATGATCCAACCCAAAAAACTGTATTTAAATATGTTAAAAATATAATTTAATGAACAACCGTTAAATAGTTCAATAATTAACAAAAAAAGCAGGATAACAACGGCAAATATCGTCATCAAAATAAAACTAACTTTTAAAAGTGCGAACGTTGTTAAACCAATATTTTGCGGGAAAATTATCGCATGTTGTTTTGGAATTCGTACTGCATAAGGCTGGTAAACATCATTTTTTTGTGGCTTAACAAGCATTTCAACATAATCGCCCTCATTAAAACCAATCGTGTTAAGTCTTCCCTCTACTTTTTTATTGCCGATATGGCAACAAAAGTGTTGCCCTTTTAAAGGTGGGCGGCAACAAATAAAAAAGCAAATAAATGCTATAATTGAACAAAACACCGCATAAAGATCTTTTTCTATTCGATCCGTCGCCGTCAGCTTAGTGTCAGTTTCTTGGTTATTTTGGCTTACCGTTAAACAACTGACTGTTCCTTTTAATAAACAAAAATCATTCTTCACAAATCACTCTCATTAATTAATTTATTGATTATTATTAAATATTATTTTTGAGATATCAATCTTATCTTTTAATCCACTATCAAGAGAAGTTATCAAAAAAACATAATTCTAATCATATTAAAAATATCAATCAACTAAAAAAGATATTTGAAGTTATTGAAGTTATCAACTTTACTTATTCAATCAGTTTGAGTATATAATGGTCGCCTTGTCGATAAAAACAACAAATGGAGGTTGTAATGATCACCCATATTAGCCCATTCGGATCCATGGATTTACTTGCTCAAGCTGAAGTCGATATTTTAAAAAAATCAGCCAATAGCGAGCTTTATAAATTGTTTAGAAATTGTTCATTGGCCACGCTTAATGCTGGAATTAAGACTGATAATACAAAAGATCTATTAGATAGATTCCAGTCTTTCGAAATTAATGTCATTAGTAAAGAGCGTGGCGTTAAATTAGAATTAGTTAATGCACCAGAAAGCGCTTTTGTTGATGGGCGAATTATTCGTTCGATCCAAGCCAATTTGTTTGCTGTATTACGTGATATCCTTTTTTTAAATAGTCAAATCAGCGCTGTTAAAGAGCTTATCTCTAATATCAAATTTGAAAGAGATCATTCGTTTTATATTACAAACTTGGTTTTTTCAATTTTACGTAATGCCAATGCACTCCATGTGGGGGAAGAACCCAATTTAGTTGTCTGCTGGGGAGGGCATTCCATTAACGAAAACGAATATTATTATGCTCGCCAAGTGGGAATGCAATTGGGCTTACGTGAGCTGAACATTTGTACCGGTTGTGGTCCTGGTGTGATGGAAGCACCAATGAAAGGAGCAGCTGTTGGTCATGCTCAGCAGCGCTATAAAGACAGCCGCTTTATTGGTATGACCGAACCATCAATTATTGCAGCGGAACCGCCTAATGCGCTAGTGAATGAACTAATCATTATGCCTGATATCGAAAAACGCCTTGAAGCTTTTGTGCGCATGGCACATGGCATTATCATTTTTCCTGGTGGACCAGGTACTGCCGAGGAGTTACTTTATATTCTGGGTATTTTATTAAACCCAGCCAATCAGCATCAAACACTTCCTCTTATCTTGACAGGACCTAAAGAATGCGAGGACTATTTTGCATCAATAGATAATTTTATTCGTAGCACATTAGGTGATGAGGCAACCAAGCTTTACCAAATCGTGATCGACTCGCCCGAACAAGTGGCACGTATTATGAAAGATGGCGTTAAACATGTTAAATCTTCACGCTTAAAAACTGGCGATGCTTATGGATTTAATTGGCTACTGAAAATTGATGAATCGCTACAACATCCTTTTGAGCCAACGCACGCCAATATGGCGTCATTAAATCTTCATCGTGATCAACCTGTGGAACTATTAGCCGCTGATTTGCGCCGTGCGTTTTCTGGTATTGTTGCTGGTAACGTAAAAGAGTTTGGTATGAAACAAATTAGCGAACATGGTCGATATAAATTACAAGGTGATATTGAAATTATGCAGCAACTTGATAATTTATTGCGTAGTTTTGTTAAACAAGACCGAATGAAATTACCAGGAGGAAGTGCTTATCAACCTTGCTATGAAATTTGTTATTAAAAATAAGGTTAGTCACAAATTTAATCGAAAATACATCCAATCTTATCCGCCGATAATCCTCGGCGGAGTAATTTTAACAATTGATAGTTAAGGTAGTTTTTAAAAATCACCTAAAATATCTAACGCTTCAGAAACTTTTTTAACGGCAAAAATCTGCATATTTTCGGGTTTCTTCTTTGGCATATTGGCAATAGGTACAATGGCCTTTTTAAACCCATGTTTAGCCGCTTCAGAGATACGCTCTTGTCCGCTTGGTACCGGCCGAATTTCGCCACCAAGACCAATCTCACCAAAAATAACAATATCTTGTGGTAGCGGACGATTGCGAAAACTCGAAACCAGCGCTGCTATCAATGCTAAGTCAGCACTAGTTTCAGTAACTTTAACGCCCCCTACAACATTTACAAAAATATCTTGATCGGCCATTTGTAATCCGCCATGCCGGTGCAATACCGCAAGCAATAATGCTAGTCGATTTTGATCTAATCCAACCGTTACACGTCTTGGATTACCATACATAGAGTGATCGACAAGTGCTTGTATTTCAACCAGTAATGGTCGGGTACCTTCCCACAATACCATAACCGAACTACCTGGTAGCATCTCATCACCACGGCTTAAAAAAATTGCTGATGGATTACTAACCTCTTTTAGACCTTGTTCTGTCATAGCAAACACGCCCAGTTCATTCACTGCTCCAAAGCGATTTTTATGACTGCGTAGCGTTCTAAAACGAGAATCAGCATCACCATCTAATAAAATTGAACAGTCAATACAGTGCTCAAGCACTTTTGGCCCAGCTAGTGAACCATCTTTGGTTACATGCCCAACCATAATAATGGCAATTCCTTTCGTTTTAGCAAACCGCGTTAAATAGGCAGCTGTTTCGCGAACTTGTGCAACACTACCGGGGGAAGATTGAATATCAGTAAGGTGCATCACTTGAATAGAGTCAATTACCATAAGTTTAGGTTGTGACTGTTCGGCAAGCAGGCAAATTTGCTCAATGCTTGTTTCGGACAGCATATTGATATTATCAGCCGGTAAACCCAAGCGATGTGCACGCATCGCAACTTGTTGAAGTGATTCTTCACCTGTAACATAAAGTGTATTCATTTGTGATGAGAGCTTACTCATGGTTTGCAGTAACAACGTACTTTTACCTGCACCAGGATTCCCCCCAATTAAAATTGCACTACCCGGTACGACGCCACCACCAAGCACACGATCAAATTCTGAAAAACCCGTTGAAAATCTTGGTAGTGCCTCTAAACTGATTTCGGATAATTTTTGAATTTTAGCCTGCCCAGCACCACTACCCGCATACCCCGTTAATCGGTCATTACGCGATGATGCGCTAGCAAGCCTAACTTCGGTAATGGTGTTCCAAGCATGACATGAGCTACATTGCCCTTGCCAACGCGGATAGTCTGCGCCACAATCATTACAAACATAAGCTCGCTTTACCGCTTTTGCCAATTTAATCTCCTAACCTTCACTTAATAAACTGGTTGATAAAATGCACCATAAACCCGTTAAATCAGCATAATTAATACTGATTCTTGCCTTTTCAACCACTTTGGGTTTGCCATGATAGGCAACGCCTAAACCCGCTATACGAATCATCATTAAATCATTGGCTCCATCACCAATTGCCACCGTTTGTTCAATGGGGATATTGAGTGTTGTTGCTAATTGTTGTAATGTCCTTGCTTTATATTTTGCATCAACAATTTGGCCATTCACTTTACCGGTTAACTTGCCATGTTTAATTTCTAACTCATTGGCATAGGCATCAACTAATTTTAATTTTTGCTTCAAGTGATCAGCAAAATAGGTAAAACCACCCGACACAATAGCAACATGCCAATTTTTTTTGTGCAATTCTTTTACTAAATAGGTCAACCCAGGCGTAAGGGGTAAGTTGTCTTTTACTTGCTGTAAAAGATCCTGATGTGCACCTTTTAACGTTGCCACACGTTTGCGCAAACTCGTTGCGAAGTCAAGTTCTCCACGCATCGCTTGTTCGGTCAAGGTCGCAACTTGCTGCCCGACACCATACAATTTAGCCAATTCATCAATACATTCTAGCTTAATCGCCGTTGAATCCATATCCATTACCAATAAACCTGGGGAATGGAGTGTAGGTAAATTGTCAATTGGCGAAACATCGATACCTAATGTTAATGCAATACTTTTAGCTTTTTTGGGCATGACACCGGCAATGCGAACAATCTGATAGGTTTTGATTTTCCATGATGATACAATCACCATAGGCATAGCAAGTTGATCTTGGAATTTTGATAAGACTGTTTTATTTAATTTTTTACCATAAATAATCCAACCTGTTTTACCTGCATTATAATCTAAAGGAACTACTTCACAACCATTTAATGAAAGTGGTAATCCTTGCCAATGTTGGATATTTTCAGGTAAATCATTGTAGGTGAGCGTGTAAGCCATATTAGAAAGTCTTCAGAACATAAAACAAGCCCAAAATTTACCATAACTACTACAGATTGTCCAAGTTAGGCTTTCGTTATTTTTCTACTTGCTTTTATACTAAAACACCATGTTACCTGAAACTTTTTGACAAAATAAAGATTAAACTTGGCACGTTATAGTTTGGGCTAATCTATTTATAGTCACCAATTGATAAATAAAAATAGACTTACTTAATTAAACACAAGCAAATTAATTACACTTTCTTTAATACTGCATAGAAAAAGCCATCACCACCATTTTCAGTAGGTAAAAATTGTTTAAGATCACCTTGTAATTTAGCGCGGGTATTTTCTTGTAAAAAACGCTCTATTTGTAATTTATTTTCGTCTGGTAGAATGGAACAAGTGGCATACACCAAAGTACCACCTGTTTTTAAATATGTCCAAATGTTATTTAAAATCGCATATTGCAATGCAGTTAATTGTGCTATATCGCTATCTCTTCTTAGCCATTTTATATCTGGATGTCGGCGAATAACGCCAGTTGCCGAGCAAGGGGCATCAAGCAAAATCCGATCAAATTGTTGTCCTTCACACCATTGTTCTGGAGTTAATCCATCGCCAACTTTAACTTCGGCATGTAGGTTTAAGCGTATTAAGTTTTCGTGAATGCGCTTAACTCGGCTGGGATCAATATCAACGGCTAAAACTTGTGCTTTTGGGGCAACTTCTAAAATATGTGTGGTTTTACCACCAGGCGCTGCGCACATATCCAAAATATACTCGCCATTTTGTGGTGCTAACAAATAAGCTGCATATTGAGCAGACAGATCTTGTACCGTAACAGCACCATTATCAAAATATGGTAATTTAGTCACATTCACAGGCGACAATAATCGCAGTGCACAAGGTAGCTCAGCAAAGGTGTCAGACTCAATTTGTTGCTCAGCAAGTAATTGTTGGTACTCAGTGACTGTATATCGATTAAGATTAACCCGTAACCACATTGGTGGCTTATGATTATTAGCACTAACAATAGCCTGCCACTGCTGTGGATAGGCTTGTTTAAGGCGAGCTAACAGCCAACTTGGGTGTAATGATTGCTGGTTTTGTTGTTTGTTATCTTGCGTAAATTTTTGTTGTAATGAGGTTTGCTGGCGTAAAAATTCGCGTAATACGCCATTGATTACCCCCTTAAGTTGTGTCTTTTTCAGTGTGTTGACAGCATTCACTGTTTCGCCAACTGCGGCATGTTCTGGGATTCGGGTATAAAGAATCTGGTAAATTCCCACTAACAATAGATAGTGCAAAATTCTATTTTTACCGGTTAACACTTTACTCATTAAGGTGTGAATATAAAAATTAAGTTCTGGCAATACTCGCATTACACCAAAACAGATCTCTTGCACCAACGCTTTATCTTTATCGGCTATTTTATGATTTAAAGTTATCAATGTAGCGCTTAATGATTGACCTTCTTCTAGCACATTAAAAATAGTTTGTGCACAAATAGCTCGAATATTTTGATGTGATCGATTATTCATAATGATAGTGACCTAAATTCAACAATATGCTGATTATAAAATTAATGATCCAACCCAACCGGCAATAAATAACGGAATATTAAAATGGGTAAATGTTGGGATAACGCTATCGCGAATATGGTCATGTTGCCCATCATGATTTAGCCCTGAAGAAGTGGCTAAAATGGTATCTGATGGTGGCGATCCTGCATCACCGATTGCACCAGATGCGCCAATTAAACATACGGTTGCAATTGGCGAAAAACCAAGCTGTACACAAAGAGGCACATAAACTGCAGCAATGATAGGAACTGTCGAAAATGACGAGCCAATACCTAAGGTAATAATCAGCCCAATCAACATCATAACAAAAGCAGCAATTACTTTATTGCCGGCAAATAAAGTCGCGCTATGAATCACAAGTGGCTCGATTTCATGAGTCTGTTTTAATACTTCGGCAAAACCTTGTGCTGAAATCATCACAAAACCGATCATTGCCATCATTTTGATACCATCAGTAAAAACGCCATCCGCTTCGCCCCATTTAATCGAACCCGATACAATAAAACAAATAAAACCAATTAAAGCGCCTAAAATCATTGACCCTGTATAAAGTTGAACAGTAAAGGAAAGAACAATGGCTAATAATGAAATAATTAGTGAGCGTTTATTCACATTGTTTAACGCATCTAAATTCGCCTCGCCTCGAATAATTTTATATTCTCGGGGCTTACGATAACTGACGAAAATAGCCCATAATAAACCCATAAACATACCTAACGCTGGAATCGCCATTGCATGCATCACATTAACATGGCTAACATCCATGCCAGATGCAGTAATATTTTTTAATAATATTTGATTTAAAAAGATATTCCCAAATCCCACCGGTAAAAACATATAAGGTGTAATTAGCCCAAATGTCATAATACAAGCAATCATCCTTCTATCGAGCTGTAATCGCGACATCACATATAAAAGTGGCGGAATTAAAAGTGGAATAAAGGCAATATGAATAGGAATAACATTTTGTGAGGAAATACTAACTAACGCAATAATGACTATCAAAACCCATTTAATACGTTTTTTCGCATCGCTTGAGGTAAGCTGCTTGATCGCTTTATCTGCCAATAATTCAGGTAACCCCGATTTTGATATTGCCACTGCAAATGCACCTAACATCGCATAAGAAAGCGCAATATTTGCCCCATTGCTGATCCCAGTATTGAATGCATCAATGGTTTCTTTCAACGATAAATGGCTAAATAGCCCACCAACAAATGCACCAATAATTAAGCTAATAACGACATGAACACGGCAAAGGGACAAAATTAACATACAAATTACCGCAACCACAACTGCATTTATTGACGAGAACAAATCAAGCACTGTATTCATAAATAGATTCTTAGTTGAGAAGCAAAGCTTATTATTTTAGGTGATAGATATTGAAAGTGCAATCAATAGTGTATACTCACTTCTTTTTAATATACAAAACTAAACGCCTGTTGCTAAAGAATATTAAAAATAGAAAGCCTTATAGGCAAATAAGGCTATTGTGGAGTGCGGTGAATGAGAAATAATATAGACGGACATTTTTTATTAATTGGTTTAATGGCTTACCCTATTCGCCATAGTTTATCCCCTCAAATGCAAAATACCATTTATGCTAAACTGAATGTACCCTATGTTTATTTAGCATTTGAAGTTGATCAAGAAAAACTGCCTGATGCAATTAAAGGAATTCGGGCATTGGGTTTACGTGGTAGTGCGATATCTATGCCTAATAAACAGCTTGTCTGCCAATATCTTGATAAGCTAACACCAGCTGTCGAATTGAGTGGAGCATGTAACACTATTTCAAATGATAATGGGGTTTTAACTGGTTATAACACTGACGGAATGGGTTATATGCGTATGCTTAAAGAAGCCAACATTAATGTGATAGGAAAAAAAATAACTATCCTTGGTGCGGGAGGCGCTGCGACAGCTATTGTGGTACAAGCTGCACTTGATGGTGTAAAACAGATCACCATCTTTAACCAAAAAGATGAGTGCTATGCCAAGATCGAAGCGGTTGCAAAAAAATTGAATCAAAATACCCAATGTCATGTGCGTGTTATCGATCTGGCAGATAAAGATCAGCTACGCCAAGAAATTGCAACGAGTGAGGTTCTTTGTAATGCAACAGGTGTCGGGATGAAACCATTAGAAGGACAAAGCTTAATTACTGATCCAACAATGTTAAGTCCTGATCTTGTTGTTACAGACTGTATTTACAGTCCACGTAAAACAAAACTACTCGAAATAGCTGAACAACAAGGCTGTAAAACATTAAATGGTATAGGTATGATGTTATGGCAAGGCGCTGCGCAAATAAAAATTTGGACAGGTGAAGATGCCCCTATTGAATATGTGAAAGAACAAATGGGCTTTAATGATTAGTTGAACTAAGTGTTATTACATTACATCAACTTTTTTTACTCTTTTGTTTTATTTGATATAACCGATAAAATAAAACCCTATAATAAACGCATCGACGATTAACAGGATATAAAATGAAAACAGTCACTATCAAACAACTTAAGATCGGTTTGGGCGCGCCCAAAATTATTGTGCCAATTGTCGGTAAAACTAAAGCGGAATTAATTGATGAAGTTAAGTTTTTACAATCTATTGATTTTGATGTTTTAGAGTGGCGTGTTGATCACTTTACGAACGTTGATAATATCAATGCAGTAAATGAGATGGCAAAGACAATAGGCGATTTATTACCGAATAAACCTCTTTTATTCACCTTTAGAACCGCAAATGAAGGTGGTGTCAAACCATGGCCATTAACATCATATATTGAATTAAACAAAGAAATGGCTTGTAGTGGACTTGTCGATTTGATTGATGTCGAATTATTTATTGGCGATGATTACGTAAAAGATATGATTACTGTTGCACACAAAAACCAAGTATTTGTTGTTGCATCAAACCATGATTTTGAAAAAACACCCGCTAAAAGCGATATCATCTATCGATTAAGAAAGATGCAAGACCTTGGTGCCGATATACCTAAAATTGCCGTCATGCCACAAACAACTAATGATGTGTTAACCTTGCTTGCTGCAACAACTGAAATGAACGAAAAATACGCCACAAAACCCATTATTACCATGTCGATGGCCGGTCTTGGTGCTGTTAGCCGTATAGCAGGTTCAACATTTGGCTCAGCAATGACCTTTGGTGCTGCTAAAAATGCATCAGCACCCGGTCAATTAGATGTCAAACAATTACGATATATTTTAGACGCATTATATCAAAGCCACAGTTAATCGCTTAAATCACTAGGTTAGGGGCTGTTGATCTTCTACTTTTACAATAAACGAACGCATTGCAACACACTAGAAGGTATTTTATATCGAATTTGAATACCATAGCTATGGTTATCATAGGTACAGTCCCATTTGATGAGCTTCAACGAATAAAAAGATATAATTGCAGACAGACACGTATTTTTGACATATGGCATTAACATATGAACATATTATTTTCGACATATACCAAGTTTTTTGATATTGAAATTGAGAACAATAAGGCAGTTGAAATTAGAAAAGCGATTATTCATAATTTTAGAAAGCCTTTTATAAAACAAGATATGCAAACCCATGGTCCGTTGTGGAATCAATACATGTCGCCTCAAGGAGCAATGGATATTCGCCATCTTGATATAGATATAAATATACAGGGTTATATACTAGTTGATGGAAAAGGAAAAAATATGCAGCTATATTTATCTTCTTTAAAAAATTTTTTATCTTATCTTGAAAATAGACGTGATGGTTTATTTCCGGCTACTTATTTTGTTAATAAAGATTTTACCTTTTGTCTTGGCGAAAATGGCGAAAGAGGAACAATGAAACCTATTTATGTATATAAAGGAATAAAAATCTAAACAAAATCAGGATAACGTATTTACCCACTAAAACTGAGTCTGCCAAAGGGGAAAGATATATGGCACCTTAAGAAATAACAACAGGCTTTTGCTACTGATGTTTATTAGGTCAGTCTCAAACGTTACATTCTTCGTGGAGCTATTTGTCAATATGTATTGCGATTTCATTGATGAAAAAAAGGCATTTGCAGATTTAAAAAAAATAATGCGCTTATGGGATATAAATGATAATTCACAGCGGTTAATGGATTTATTCTTTGAGCAATTAGTACGTTCTAAATGGGATAGGCACAGAATATATAACTTTGCTTTTGTATATATAAAAGATAACTTATCTGATTCGGATTATGATGATATACCTGAAGCTGCTTTTGATTATTTAGCGGATATAGAATCATCGATTATTGGTTATTGTAGCTATGATTCATTTTTGAAAATTCCTGATGAGCCACACAATAAAAATGAACTAATAGCTTATGTTAGAGGTCAAAAATGGAAGAATTGATGTATCTATAATAACTTTTATTTAAAGTTAGCTGGAATATGTTTAATTTACTCATTCAAATTCCAATTCTTGGTGTGATAGATATATTCATCATACATATTGCCACTTAAGGTTTAAATTATTTACTCGGTATAAAAATACATCATACTAAAATATTTGTATCAATAAATCCAATCTCGAAAATATTTACTCTCATTTTGTATTAATTTCAAATTTTCTTTTAACTCTTTTACGTCTCTTAATTCTTCTGCTTCACGAGGTAAGTTACGAATTAATAAATTTGCATTTTTCATTAATAGTTTAAACAAATGATTGGAGCTATTGCACCGCTATATACTATTTCGTGTTTATCATACCTATTATTTATAAATCTGATACTACAAATTTTATTAACTAAAAAAACTCAAAATAGAATGGTCCATCCATAAAGATAAAATGGACTATGTTCTTTTGTTGAATTTTATGAGCTTCTTTTAACCACCAGTTTAATATAATTACTGTGAAATCGTCCCATTTTTCGTCTGGAAAGCAAATATCTCCGATTTGAAAATATATTTCCGAAAATACTTGAGTTGATATTTTACTTTTTGATACACGAATAGTATCAGAAGTAATTATTAAATTAATCATTATAGTTACACAATCCAAAAACTGTATATTCTATTTTAAAAAATTTATTTTAACTTGCTTAGCTTCAAAATTATTTCTTTATAATCATTTTTATAAAAATCATTTTTAGCTTTATTATACATTTCTTCAAAAGAAGCGATAAATAGATCTATATAGTTATTTGGAATGGATTCATTACGATTTAAAATCTTTTTTATTTCAATGTAAAAATTTCTTTCTGATTTCGCTTTAGGACTTATATTTAGAATTGATAATAGGTAATCCCATTTTTTGTTGTCCTTATAAAACTGAGGAAATTCAGTAATAAATAAACATAGTAATCAATTTTCTTAATAGTTTTTAATTCATTGAAAAAATCAAAAAAATCATTTAAAGGAGGCAGGCTATATCGTTCTATCATATTACCTATACAAGATACTATATTTATAATGGTTTCTTTGTTTAAATTTTCATTTTTATACAATTGGATTAATTGTTCAGCTAATGAGATTGTAAATATCCCAAACTTAGTACACAACTCACGTAGAAAATCATGCTGCTTGTTTTAGTGTTTTATACTCAATCGGTGTCATGTTATTTAGTGCTTCATGCCAGCTTCTTTTAAAATAGCGACGATTTGATGTTCAGTCATTTTTTTCATAATTAAATCCCCTTTACTTTTATCATAGAGAATTTTCTACTTTTTTGCTGTACTATTTTAGGGGATAGTTACATTTTGCATCGTATTTGGTTAACAGTAGACAAATTGATAATGCTGATGTTGTCGATCGGATCATAAGCTAGTTTTTAGCTGTTACAGTACATATTTTTTCCATTTATTGTCAGAGTCATCATAAACTTCTTTTTTATCAATACGCCACTCATGATTTGTATAATGCAGAGTATAGCGAAATTGATCTTCAACCCCATGTTGTTCTTGGGTATAAATAGCTGCTTTATTACCTTTTAATTCTTCAATTTTTAATATCTTTTCATCTGGCGAATATTCAGGCGGATTTCCACACCCTAATGAAATTTGCCTACCATATTTTCGTTCTTTTTTTGTGCAAAATTTATTAAATATAAAATTTAAATCATTCATCATTTTTAAACGAATATCATTTGATGAATCATTTTTTACTAATGGATAATAATGAACTTCCCAATGATTCATAGCAATAATAAATTCTTTTAATATATTTTTCGCAATTTCAATATCCATTTAGTTCACCTCATTTTTAAAAACATGATTTAACGTGTAAATACCCCAAACCTAGTACACAACTCACGTAGAAAATCATGCTGCTTGTTTTAGTGTTTTATACTCAATCGGTGTCATGTTATTTAACGCCTCATGCGGTCTTTCGGTATTATAAATCGTTAA
>NZ_JBXSQJ010000036.1:0-7153 GCF_057063585.1 Gilliamella sp. X-60
CACTCCCTTTTAGCGTTATATCGCCTCCTTGTTTATTCGCATTCCCTGTCGCTATAATATCTATATTTCGTCCCGCCGAAACTCCACTACTTATTACCGAATGCTGCTCTTGGTTCACTTCTCGCTCCGTGCGTTGCGTGCCCACCATCGCACTCACCCCTATCGAAGCTTGACTTTGTCCTTGTTGGTTTTTCAGTTGTGAATCTTCAAGCGCTTCTATCGCCGTTAACGCCGATTTAATCGATTGGAGTGCTAATAGTTTGTCATTGCCCTTTTTCTTGGCTCGCTCTACTGCTTTTGCCGCTTCATACATATCCGCAGCCGTCCCCGTTAAAGCTACCGTTAAGCCAGACTTTTCGTAACTGTACTCTTCTTTATACGTCGTTTTGGCATCTAATGCTTCAATATTGACGTTTTCGCCTTGCATTCTAATATCACGCTGCGCAATAACATCACTGCCTTTGATATTTAGGTCTTTGCCCGCTTGGATGTTAACATTGCCATTTGTGCTGCCTACAACACTGCCCACAAAGGCTTGTTCGGTATCGGTCTGTTTGAGATTTTCTTTTTCTTTACCCACCGTAAAACCAATTCCGCCACTGCCCATTAATCCCGATTTCTTGGTCTTGGTTTCGTGTTTTCGGTAATACGACTCTTCCGCCGCATCAATATTAATCGCTTTACCCGCCTCAAGTGCTACATCATGCGTACCAATCACTTGGCTACCGGTCACCGTTAAGTTGTTACCCGCATCAATAGTGACACTATCACCATAAAGCTCACTGCCTTTTTGGGTGGTATTGTCTATCTGAGTACGCGTTGTTGTAGTACTCTTATTTAAAAAGCCTTTCTTTTTTCTCTTGTGAAACTCATCTAACTCAAATCGTTCTTCCGACGCCCCAATGGATATGTCGTTATCAGCGTGAAGTCCTAAATGATTGCCTGCAACAATATCAACTGTTTTGGCGTTTATATCGTTACCCGCAATAAGCATCACATTATTAATGGCACTTATCTCTGTACCTACAACGCTTTTTTCATCGGTTTTGCGGTAGTCCTTTTTGACCCTAAAATCTAATTTTTCTTCAATATCAGCCGTGTTGAACTTGATATCGTGACCGGCTTGTAACCAGGTATTACCCGTTTCGCCATTATTTATTATCCATCCCGCTTTTGTATTAATATCACGACCGGCATCTATCACAATATTGCCATTATTCACTTGGATAATACTACTTTGGTCAATATTGGTGGTTAAGTTGCGATCGCGAGTTTGCGTGCGCGTGCTTGATAATAGGTTGATATCATTATCTGCCGATAAATAAACCAACTTATCGCCCACCAATTTGCCATAATTGGTAATGTCGTTTTTTGCATTAATAGCAACTCTATCACCATAAATCGTCCCTTTATTAGTGACGTTATGCCCTTCTAATAAAATATCGTTCTTGGCGTTTATTAAACCATTGCTGTTAAGCTCATCACCTTTAATAAATACATTTTCGCCTGCAATTAATGCCCCATCGCTACCAAGCTGTGGCCGATTAACCACATAAACTTGTGGTACTAACACTTCCATGCTTTGACCATCAACATTGATGGTTTTTTTCACTAATAACACGATGTCAGTGGTTAAGGCTTTCATCTGCTCTGCCGATAATTCAACGCCCGGAACAATGCCATAATCATTGGCAAAACGAATTCCAGCATCCATCAATGCTTGGTATTGTTCTAAATCTGAATGGTAACCGTGTAAATATCGGTTGCCCGTTAAGCCAAGAATTTGTTCACGAATGAGTTGTTGCTCATAATACCCATCGCCTAATCGTTTTTGTATTGAATCTGGATCAGTTTTTAAGCGTTGAAGCATATAATCTGAACTCAGCCATTTTTTGCGTTGGGTAAAACGCGGATCGGTTTCAATAATATAATTTTTGTCTGTATCTTTGTGAACTATCCATAAGCTATTATCAGGTAAGGTCAAATTGGGCTCATAAATACTAATAGTTTTAGACGGTGTCATCTCATCTTTAGTAGCCGGTAAATCAGGCTCTTTGACTGTCGACGTATCTTTTTTGTTGTCTAAATTTCCCTCAAAATGATTATCAGGTAGGAAAGGCAAGGTAGCAATAACATCTTGTTTATGCTTTGGTTCAGCCACTAGATTTGTTTTATCTGATGTGAGCTTATTATCTGGACTTAAGTCAATAATTGGATTGGTTAATTGTTTTTCATGCTGCGAAATTGGACCACCTATCATTTTGCCCACAAGAACTTGATTATGGGGATTTTCAACTTCGACAGCTTGTTTCGGTGTTTCTTTTAGCGGTGTGCGCTCAAAGATTTGATGATCTAAAATGTTATGATTTAATGCATCATCAATAAAAACTTCATCAGCTTTAGTGTAATTAGAAGGACCATAACATCTATAGTCATCCTTGTGCTTTTTCTTATGTTCATAATAATTCCCTGAATAGACATATTTTGATAAAGTTTCCTGAGACGTATTGTTCAGTTGATTTACGTTGATGCTGACGGTTTTACCCGCAACAATTTTACTGTCCTGATTGTTTAGCGTTTGCCCTTGAATAATAATATGATCCGCTGCCATGATTTTACCCGGATCGGTTTCTAATACAACAGTACGATATTTTTGTTTAATAACATTAAATTCCCACGAGTCCTCCGCTCCGTCAATGTTATGAGATGGAACTGACATGCGTTGTAATCGATTGGAATGCCTTAAATGCTCTGGAATGTCATTCCATTTATAATAGCACCTGTGATGTGACGTTGAATATTGACAAGGAATACCACGCATGTATTTTGTGTGAATACGATAAAGAACATCATTTGGCGAGTATTTTGTTGGTCCATCACCTTCAGAGGTTTGAAAATAAGTTTCTTTTTCAGGTGGTTCATCGCTTTGGCGCATTTCTGTAACAATATGGTCATTAATATTGTTAATGGTGTTGGCCGCAATAACTAAACTCCCTTGCGATTCAATGGTTGCCGAATGGTTATTAATCACGTCAGCTAAGCCGACAACATTGAAGTTTTCGTCAAGATCACCCCCAATATTAAAATACCCTAAACTGAGCAATTGGGCATGCGTATAGTTATTTAATGTTTTAATCCCCAAGTTAAAATTCTGTCGAGCTGCAATGACGGGGGCTCTACCATTTTGACCGCGGTTATTAAGCTGGGTAGCGCTAATAGCTAGATTATCAGCATAAATACGTCCTGTTTCTAAGTTATTTAAGGCGTCAGTACGGATAACTGAGGTGGTACCATCAATTAATCCATAATTGGTAATATTTTGATGCTTTAATGCTAAATAATCAGCACTAATTTCTGCCTGTTGTTCGTTAACCAGTTGCTGACTATTTAACGAAACTTGACGGCCTGCCGTGATTTTGTTTTTATTAATAATGTCTTTTGTGGTACGAATAGACAAATGACCATTGGCGGTTATTTCATTTTCATTGATAAAGCTATCGTCTAAATCCAGGGACAAATCATTTTTAGTTTTTATTATGCCATCGCCTTGAAATGCTCGCGTTTTTAAGTAAATATTATCGGCTAGTAAATGCCCTTTGCTATTATTAAAATCCCAAGCATTAATCACCATCGTATTATTCGCTGTTAGGGTGGCTTGCTCATTGTTTAAATGATGGCTTTCAAGCAAAATGTTGTTAGCTATATATTCTGACTGTCGATTATCAACATCCGTTGCTTCAACATTGATAAGACCATTGGTTTTTAAGGACGCTGATTGATTGTTTAAGTCAGTAGTCTGTAACTTGATACCGTTATTGGAGAGTAATTTTGCCTCATTATTGTTAATATAGTTCAATGAGGTAAGTTCAATTTTGCCATTCGCAGTTAATTGCGCCGCATGATTATCAATACCAAGAATTGCACTTAATCCAATATTATTTTCTGAAATCAGGATGACTTGCTGATTATTGAGTGTGTTTGCATGAATATTTATATCCCCTTTAGCCAGCAATTCACTTTGTTGATTATCTATTTGTTGGGTTTTTATATTCAGGGATTTTTCAGCAACCAATTTTGCGTGTTGATTAGCAATATTGTCAGCATGAAGTGTCAAATCACCATTGGTAAATAATTTGGCCTGTTGGTTGTTTAAGGTTTGGCTATCAATACTTATTCCTTTATCACCCGATAATAATAGCGCTGACTGGTTATCTAATCGATTGGCTTGAAGGGTTATTTTATCTTGCGATTGGAGTGTGGCCTGAGTATTATTCAGCGTGTTAGATATGATGTTAATCGCAGATTGTGCCACTAAAATCGCTTCGCTATTATCAAACTCTTGGTTATTAATGGCTATGGCGTTATCTGCTTTAAGTACTCCACCTTTATTGATAAGACGAGTAGTATCGATCTTTATTGACTGGCCACTGAATAATTTCGATTGAGTGTTATCCAAACTTTCAGCCTGAATAGCGATGTCTCCTTTTGTATTGAAAATCGCTTTTTGATTGTTGAATTGCTTCGTATTAATATGTAGTGATTTGTCACTGCCTAATTGTGCACCAGAATTATTGAGCTCATCACTTTCAATAGTAATACCGTTGTTGGCAACCCATTTTGCATTGTTATTTATCAGCGTGATGGCATTGACGTTAATATGGCCTTGCGCCCCCATTTCACTGGCTGTGTTATTAATAGTATCAGCTTTAATTTTAATGTTTTTATTACTGATGATCGCCGCATTCTTGTTCGTCAGTTGTGTGCCAGTAATATCAATATCACCTAAACTGTTTATGCTTGACTCACTGCTATTGATTGTGTTGGCTTTAAGTTGCATATTTTGCTGTGCAACCAGCAGTGCTTTTTGTATGGACAGTGTTTGTTCACTGTGAATATTTATATCCCCTTTGCTGGCAACAGTTGCATGATTTAATGATGCTGTTTTGCTCGCTAAGTTCAAGCTACCTTCGGTAACATATTCAGCTCGGTCACTGACAAGAGATTCTGTTTGTATGTCAATCCCTTGTTTGGACTTAATTTCACTGTCTTGGTTATTGATTATGTTGCTAATGAAGTTAATGGCACCATCAGCAAAAAAGAGGCTTTTCTCGTTGTGAAACTTGGCCGCACGAATAGCAATATGCTGATGACTTAAAAATTTTGCATCGGTATTAGTAAGGTTATCAGTATCAATCTCAATATTGCCATCTGTTATCAGTTTAGTATTAGCATTTTTTAACTGATCGCTCGCTTTAATATGAATGTCGTCTTTTGTTTGAATTTGTGCTGCGGTGTTATCAATTTGATTAGCATTGATTGAAAGTTTACCGTCAGTTAATAATATTGCTTCACTGTTGTTAATTTGTTGAGCATCAATAGCTAAATCTTGTTTAGCCTGAATGGTTGCTTTTTGATTGTTAAACTCGGTTGCCAATAAGTTGATTACACCACCACTAAACCAATTTGCATTCTGATTATTAAGCTGAGAAAAATGCAATTGCATACCATCATTAGCATAGAGCGTAGAATTCGCAGTATTTGCCCGTGGTGCCTCAATTATCAATTTTTTGTTGGTGATAAGTTGTACACGATTGAATGCCGCCGATTCTTGTGCCTTAATTGCTAAATCATTTGCTACTTTTACTACCGCATCATCCGCCTCAATTGTAGTAGCGTTAAAATGGACTTGACCAGTCGATAATAGTTCGCCGTGATTTAAGATTTGCTGTTGCCCTGTTAGTGAAATATCGCCTTTTGCACCAATGGCAGCATGGCTTAAATCTATTTTTTTACTGTTAATAACAATTTGATTATCAGCGTGTAGGCTTGCTCCTTTCGCATTAATTTGCTCGTCAATGGCTAAATTAAGCGCATTGCCGGCTTGCAGTATACTGTTATCGCTTGCTAAGTGTTTAGCATGGATATCTAAGGTATCATGAGCAATTAACTTAGCATCATCGTTAGCCATAGCTTGCGTGTTAATGGTTAAGGTACCACCAGATACGATTAAACCTGATTGGTTATCAAAGCGTGTTGAAGCATCAATAACGATGTTATCACCACTTTGCCATTTTGCCTGTTGGTTATGTAACGTATTACCCGTAAAAGTTAAATGCTTACCACCGACTAATACGGTATTATCATTATTTAGATAATCAAACTGATAATGGATTGAGCTTGCCGCTTTCATCTGGCTGGCGCCATTTTCGATATTATCTGCTTTAATGTCAATGTTATTACCGGACCACCATATCGACTCTCGATTGCTTAGCGCTCGACCTTGCACGGTAATATCACCTAATGCACTAATTTTTGATTTATCCAGTTTTAACTGATTGGCCTTTATCGATACAGGTTGGGTTGTAATAAGATTTAAAAAATGCGCAAAATAAGTATCGGCATTAATGTCAACCACATTCTTAGCCTGTAACTTAGCTCGGTTAGTGGATAAATTTTTTGCATTAATACGTAGCGTTTGTTCGGTAATAAGGTCGAGGTTATCCGCATTGAGCTCACTGCTCGACAACGAAACGGCACCTTTAGCGCTTAAGCTGGCATCGTGCATTTCAGTATCATCAGCATCAATAATTATTGCACCATTGGTATTTATTTTAGCGGCATTACTTTTTATATGATTGGCTCTTAGTGTAATGTCGTTTTCTGCAATAAGCTGACTATTGTTGCTCGTGAGTGCGTTGGTTGTTAATGCTATGCCTTCTTTGGCCTTTATCGTTGCGTCAGACGTGTTTATCGTTTTAGCGCTAGTTAAACGTAATTGTTGCTCAGTTTGGACTTGCGCCCCACTAAGCGAGATCGATTCGCCTGTCAGATTTAAATCATTAGCATATGTTTGACTACCATCAAGATTAAGACGGTTTTTAGCTTTTAATGATAATGCGTTGTTTGCACTGTTTTTGCCATTAAATGCAATACTATTGGCAGTAGCATCAATATTACCAGGCTCGGTCAGTTTTCCCTTTTCATCAATACCCGCAGCCACAGTACTATTTTTAGTGCTATTTATCACTGAGCCTTTAAGAACAACATCGTGCTTGGCAAGGAATGAACCCTCATTCACAATGGCTTTTTGACTGTTTAAGTGGATATTTTGTTGACTGTAAATTTGCTTGCTATTGCGAATGTCCTGTTGACT
>NZ_JBXSQJ010000037.1:0-5935 GCF_057063585.1 Gilliamella sp. X-60
TATTCGGCCAGTTTATCTAAGTAACGGGTAACTCTCCCTGCCGGTAAGCTTACCGCAATATCAATGCCTAGCGCCTCACGATTAAAGTCATCGATGACATTGAATGTCCTAAAGCGACGTTGATTACCACTACTATCACTCATAAAATCCATTGACCAACATTCACCTTGTTTATTGGGTACTAATAACCTTTCCGGGCATCGTGGAGGAATGCGTTTTTTTCGCTTTACCCTGAGATTAAGCTTTAATTCACAATACACCCGATACACCCGTTTATGATTCCATTTATAGCCGAGCTTTCTGATACGATTAAAGCATTTAGGAAAGCCCCAGCGTAAATGCCGGTCTGTGATAGCATTCAACACCGAAACAATCACTGAATCATCCGGTAACTTAGGTTGATAATAGTAAGCACAACGGCTTAAGCCAACAATGGCACAACTCATAGCAATAGTAACTAAATGATTTTGTTGTAGTTGCTGTGCCCACGTTTTACGTGCCTTTGTGGGCACTAAAGCTTTTTTATAATTTCTTCCTGAAGCTGGGATTTTAAGC
Source organism: Gilliamella sp. X-60 (assembly GCF_057063585.1). NCBI lineage: Bacteria > Pseudomonadati > Pseudomonadota > Gammaproteobacteria > Orbales > Orbaceae > Gilliamella > Gilliamella sp. X-60. Next base: position 556 of record NZ_JBXSQJ010000037.1, read on the forward strand.
TCAGTTCGGCAAACATCTGTTTAAGCTTACGGTTTTCAGCCTCCAGCTCCTTTAAGCGTTTGATGTCCGAAGTTTCCATTCCGCCGTATTTTTCCCGCCATTTATAGAAAGTTGAATTACCCATGCCATATTTACGACAGAGCTCCTTGACAGGAATACCCGCTTCAGCTTCTTTTAAAATAGCGACGATTTGATGTTCAGTCATTTTTTTCATAATTAAATCCCCTTTACTTTTATCATAGAGAATTTTCTACTTTTTTGCTGTACTATTTTAGGGGATAGTTACAAAATAACTAAATCTCTAATTGATTTTAATTGTTGTGGTGTTGCGTCATTCCATAATTTTGTATCTTTGTCTCACCACGCAATAACTTCAATACCTATACTACCTTGGTTATATGGATAACGTTCTGGATAATCTTTTTTTAATTCAGATAAATACTGATTATCATCACTAATATCAATAATATTATTTTTCCCATTCTAAAATTTCTCGGTTAAATTTGATGCTTGTCGAAGGATTGATTCAAAACGCTTAGCAAAAGAGGCTATGTTATCAGCCCTGCCACTTCCATTTAATTATATTCAGATTATTTGCTTTATTCCTTGTTTGCGCAGCCCTCATAGCTGAACAGAGTACTATATAATGTTTAATATAAAACACTTTAATTTTAAATTAAGTTTATAAATTATTTTCTATCATTTTTATTAGTGGAGCATTTTCAAACATGACTTTATTAATAGAAGTTTTTTTTATTACTTTGCCTTTGCCATTATAATGAATCATTTCCCCTTTATTTTTAAGGTAATTAAAGCTAAATTTATAAAGATTATTGTGATACCGTATTGATTTTTCATAAAAACAGCATCCGTCATGAGATTGACCTATTAATACTTTATTTTCATATAACACCTTTGGGTTAATAATATTATCAGACAATTGTTTAGAATAACGGTAAATAGATGTTTTTGGATCATAGAGGAAATAAGAGTAACTTATATTAACATCGCCATAATTTTCAGAAACTCTAATATCAGGATAAGAATCGAAATTTAAATCTTCAAAAATAATATTTATTTTATCTTCTAAAGAAAAAAAACGTAATCTTTGTTCATTTTGATTTACAACAATCACTAATTCGTAATCATTGTCATTAATAGCCTCTATCTTTATACTTGATATAATCTCTTTATAAGAAATACTTTCTTTTTTTAAAATCAATGGGTATTGTTCCCCATTAATTGTCCCATCCCCATTAAAAAGATTATTTCTTATATCTAAATGTATTGAAGAAAATTTGTTACGTTCAATTTTTTCTGATTCTAATTGAATGCTTTTATTAATGATATTACCGTTTAACATGTTAACCGAATTTTGGTCTCCGATTTTATATAATCCGGTTATATCATTTTTATCACTAATATCTAATGTTAATATTAAATTTTTATTTTCAAATAAACCCTTCAATCCAATTCTTTCATTTATTAATAAAATAGGATCAGCAAAAACTTTCGATACAAAAAAGATAGAAAGAAAAATCAAAAATTTCATTATTAATTTACTCCGAAAGCTTTCTTTGCAATGTCTAACATTTCTGCACGGTGTGCCATATTGTTAGGCTCTTTTGTCTTATCGGGATAATAGGGATTATCTTGTTTTTTCCAACCATTGACATATACTGAAACCCAATACAAGTCATCTTCATCTGCTTTAACATTTAATTTAGGCTTTATTTTTAACCAATAATAACCAGATACCAAAGAAGCTAACTCTGGATTACTTGCTACTTTCTTAGCATTTTCTAAAGATGAAGTGATATCTAAATTATGATATTTTTTTATTGTTCTTAAATACGTTTGACATGCAGTATAATTATTGCGTCCAGTAAGTTGTAAAAGTCCTCGCCCTTTGAATTTTATGCCATCTCCTTCTAATATATTTCCTAGGCTTATGTTTCCTTCATAAGCTTTACCACTCGCTATTTCTTCCATATAACGTAATTGCCCTGTCTCATGAGCTATTTGTGCTAAGAAATGCGCTTTTCTTAATGGCGATTTTATATCAAATATTTCCATTGTATCATTAATAAATGGTAAAAATGTTTCTATTATTTCTGAATTACACCCTGACATAATTGTCGATAATTGTTCATAACTGACATGCCTAAAACTTTTTCTAAATAAATTAAATAATGCTATAGGATGCATAAACCACGCCTTGCCATTAGCGCTAAGCGTGGCTGGTGGGGTGGCGTCTGTTGGAGTGGTTGTGGTATCCGTTGTCTCGCCATTTTCTGGGGGCGTGTCGTTTTGTTGGTTTAGCTTGGCTAAGCCTTTAGCAACATCATCCCACCACAACATCTTTTTTATCTTCTCTTTAGTCTTTTCCCAAGCTGTCACTTGTTTTTCTAACGCTTCCATTTTAGCATAAGATTCAAACTGCGCTTTAGTCAACTTTTCCGATGGTGATTCTTTATAATCAGCAGGAAAACGGCTTATTTCTCGTCTTAGTGTTTCAAACCCTTTCGCTTCAGGGGAGTCCTTTGCTTTACCTACACGGCTTAAATATGCATCAAATTTTGCTTCGTCACCTGTTTGTAAATACGCTAATATATTTTTAGCATTTTCTGTCATCTCGCTGTTTAACGCTTCCCATTTCGGCATTTTGCCTTCAGCATCAATTTCACTATACCATTCGCTTTCGTAATTGATTAATAAGCGACTTAATGCCGTAAATAACATCGGGTTATCTGCAATACTTTTAAAACTCGCTTCTTTTATACTGGTATATATATTTGTTTCAACCGGGTGTTGCTTATCAAGGATGGATAACGTTTCTTTTATTGTTGGTTTATATTGCGATAATGAATGGTTGTCTTTATTGCGTTTTAACGATTTGTCTGCGTCAAGGTAGATTTCTTTTAATGTAGCCGTTTCTTTTATCTGTGTAAAATCAAACCAATCCCAACAACAGACCCGCTTAGCACCTTCACCATTCACTAACACCCAACCACTTCTTTCTCGGTTTTTATCATCAAGTACATCGACTTTTAACCACAAGTTACCTTGTGCATCTATTGCTCGATTGTCGCTTAGCGATAACTTTGCATCATTCATCTCGACCTGTAATGCCGTGCCCACAATCAGCGCACTACTGGGTATATTGCTCGCTTGTAAAGGATGCTTAGTCCAAGCAACCGTGTTTTCGGCTAAAAACAACTCCCCATTGGGTTTGGCTACTTTGGCAATAGCCGCTTCATTTTTTATCCATAATGTCTTTATCTCAGTTTCTGATGACTGTATTTCAATTTGTAACCAAGCCACCTTCACATCTTGACTCATTATATTGATTTTGCTCTTTGCATACGGTTTACCCACTGTCGTATCCGATGCCGCTTCTTTTTCCAGTAGTTTGACCTGTTTAGCTATACCCAAAAAGGCTTTATCTTCCTCTGGGATTTTACTCGCTTCTGCTTGCGTTTGAGTGATATAACTTGCCAAGTCTTCACAGGTGAAACATTCAACATGTAAATGAGGACAAAATTCGCTGTCGTTTAAACTTTCACCTAATGGCAAGGTTTCAAGATTAGAATATTTGCTTTTGAGTATACCTTCATTTTGGTTATGACCAATATGACCCACTAAATCACCCGCTTTAATCGGAAAGGGCTTATCTAATACCACCACTTCGTTGTATTTTTTTCCTCTTACTACCTTTTCAAGGCAATCATACCAAACTATTTTCTTTTCTGTCGGTAACGGTAGTGTGGGTTTGCCATCTCTAACTACTTCAATTAACTCAACAAAACCTTTTTGATTGACATTCGATATCTTAACTTGTGTGCCCTTTGGTAGCATTGAGTAAATTTTTTTACCTTCTTTACCATTAATAAAGTCATTCCTGACTCTTAGGCCTTCAGATTTAGCTAAATTAGCGTTCAACTCTTTTTTTTGTTCTTCCGTCAATTCTTTAACGGTTTTACTGCCCGGTATTTCAAATTCCGATGTTGTTACTGCTTTGCCGGTATACACCCAACCTAAAATATCGACTCCTGTTTCTGTTTTATCAGATTTGCGAGGTTTTAATTCAGGAATTGAGGAATACCCTTCGACAAAACTCGAAACAGCATACCATTCATATTTTTCATCATGCAAATCAAGATTTAAATTAACTTTTGTACCCTCTTGTAATACCGCTAATATCTCTGAGTTATTTTTTTCTGGGTTATTTTTTTCTGGGGGATCTTTTCGGATATTTAATCCATCTACAAAATTTAATTCTTTATGCCCTAGACGAACACGATAAATATCCTGCTCCCAAAATGCGGGGGTTGGTTCGTTAGAATTTTTATCGTAATAGTTTGTATTCGCTAAATGCATATACAAACTATAAAAATAAAGACGGTGTCCTGGCTGTTTTTCTTTGGCCGGCTCAGTCGTGTTGGGCGTAGTCTCTGACGTTGTTTCCGCTCCAGATGAAGTAGATGTGTCGGTCGCTGTCTCTGTATTTGTCTGAGGGGTTGTAGGGGGGGTAGGTGTTGTCGTATCGGTACTATTACTTGTACTCGGTGATTGTGCCTGATTAGTATCCGCTGCTGCCCCTTCTGTGTTGGTGTTACCCGCGGTTGTATCACTTTCTGAGGCTGGCGTTTCTTCTTCTACACGATCCATTTCAAGCAAGTGTCTCACCAGAACAAAACCAGTTGAGAAAAAAACAACTTCATCGCCTTTATCTATTTTTTGATAACGGTCATTAACGCGGTAGGCGATAACCTCGCCATCAGCAATACAATGCACTCTACGCTCTTTTTCATTCCCCAACTTTTTAAGCACATTTGAATCAAAATGAACACCACTGTGTATAAGCTTGTTTACACTGACAGGATAAAACCCCGTTGATGCTGACATTAATGCTTCATAATAAACATTTGCGCTTAATTTCTCTTTTTCATCTATAATAACGGGATATTTCCATTTTTTTACCGCTGATAATGTCATTTTTTAGTTCCTTAACCTGAAAAATTAATATGGTCACTCTCTATTAATCGCCTAAGCGCGACATCAACATCACTTTTTGAGAATTTAAGTTTATTATCATCTATACTTGCTGGTCCCATCTTCTGCATCACATTACATTTAAGGTAGATATTATCCTGTGTACCAAGTTCGATGCCTTCACTGCTGATTTTGATATAAGAGCCACCGCAAATGAGCGTTAGTTCATCGCTCGCCGTGATAGTTACCTCACCATCCACACTATCCACTTTAATATCTTGCTTGGCAGCCATATTGAGGTTGGCATTTTGGGCTTGCACCTCGATATCGCCTTGGTTGGCAAACAGTTTCATGCCTGATTTTTGGGCAAATAAGCCAATCGCCT
>NZ_JBXSQJ010000038.1:0-5736 GCF_057063585.1 Gilliamella sp. X-60
ACCTTGGGTTAACAGTTCACTGCCCACCACATCTTCAATATCAACCTTGTGTGAGTGATTCTTATTCCATATCGCGTCTTGATAGCTTTCTGTCTTTAAGGTCGATAAATTGATATCGTGCCCCGCTATCACGTTAGTGACCCCATCTTCACCGCCATTTATTACCAAGGCCGCACCCAAATTGATGTCATGCCCCGCTTTTAAGTGGATATCACCATCGGTGACGCTGAGAGTTGATACTTGGTCAATCACCGTGTTTTTGCTTTTGCTCGCGCCGTAATGCGTTTCGGTGGTCGAGGTGGTGCTATTTAAGTTGATGTCGTTATTCGCCTGTAAATAAGCCAACCTATCCGCTTTTAATTTGCCACTGCTGTTAATGCTATCTTTCGCTTGAATGATAATTGCACCCGCATCAATCAGACCTTGGTTATTGACGTTATTGCCTAATAAGGCAACCCGATTTTTACCTAATATCGTCCCCGAGGATTCAATATCCTTCTTCGCCAGCACCGTGACACTTTTACCCGATAATAATGCCCCCTCCGTCGTTAATTGCGGGCGGTTAACGAGGTAAACTTGTGGCACCAATACCGAGACCGGTTGTCCATCGACCATCACCGTCTTGCTTTCCAACCAGACAATATCACTGGTTAAGGCTTTCATTTGTTCCGCTGACAGCGAGGCACCTACCGATAATCCGTACTGCTTAGCAAACGTGGCCCCAGCATTCATTAAGGCTTTATACTGCTCTAGGTCACTGCTATAATCACCAATATAACGATGACCCGTTAAAGTGGCAATTTGCTCTCGGATGAGCTGTTGCTCGTAATAACCATCCCCTAACCGTTTTTGGATGTTATTCGGATCAACGCGTAATTGGTTAAGCATATAATCCGAACTTAACCACTTTTTGCGATTGGTGAAACGGCTGTCGGTTTCCACCAAATAATTGCTTTGTGGATCTTTATTAATTATCGATAAGCTATTTTGCGGTAAGGTCAGATTAGGCTCAACAAAGATGATTGAATCCGCATGTGACTGACCCGCTTCACTCGGCACCGAAACTTTTTGATTATCATCAATTATCGGTGCGTCGGGCTTTTCAACTTTCTCGGGTGGCAAAATGGGTTGTGTGATCGGCAAATCATGAATTGGCGATTCGGTTGAAATGCTGACATTGCCTTTTTCTTTACCCTGATTGATGATATCTTCTAGCGAATTGTCTAGATGTTTCTCATTTTTGATCTCTGTTACGATTGGATTAACAATGTGACCTACGCTAACTTTTTCCTCTTCACGTGGTTGCAAATCAACGTTGGTTTTATCTACATTGCTATGCGATTCTATTTTGGCATGCTCAAGATCGATAGTAGTAATGAATTGGTTTTTATAATCTTTCCATTCTGCTCTTTTTGTATATACGGTTTTACCTTTCCTATGTCCTTTATCTCGATAATGATAAATTTTATCACCAGTATCGGTAACGGTGCGCTGGCCTTTTAATGAGTGATTATTGAGTGTGCCGGTCATGATATCTAAGGCATTACCGGCAATAATTTTACTATTATCATTCTCTAAATGGTCGGATTGGACAACCAAATTCTTTCCTGAAATGATTTCTGCCGGCGCGGTACTTTTAATTTTAGTTTCATAAATATTTCTTGTGTAGTCATATTTGTGATACTTATAAGTGGAATCAAAAGCGCCATTATTTGAATGCAAAACAGGATATCTATGCCGTTTTTTAGGGCTAGTACGAATGCTGACTTCATCGGGTTTATATCGCCTTGCATCACCGAGTGGGGAATATTCAACAATATGTTGGCTATCGACTAAGACATCTTCAGTTTCAATATGGTCATTAATGTTGTTAATTTGATTAACATTTAATGTCATATCGTCAGTCGCTTCGATCCGCGCTGAGTGGTTGTTTAGTGTTTGTCCCTCAATGTACATATCCCCTAAGCTGAGTATTAGTGCATGATTGGTGTTATTTAACGTGTTGACATCCAATAAAAGCGCTTCCCTTGCTGCAATAGTTGGCGCAATGGGGCTAGTTAAAGCAGGAGCACGGTTGTTGACTTCATGGGCTTTGATATAAATCCAATCCCCATATAAGCGTGCCCCGTCTAGATTGTCAACACGCTGTGAAGCGTTCAAGTTGACCTCACCACCATCAATCAACCCTTTATTTTCCAATATACGTCCTTCGGTATTGATTTCCTCAGATTCTATAATCCCTGTGGCGGTATTTTTAATTTCATCACTCCTAAGGGTGATTGCTTGACCCGATGAGATTTTTCCGTCATTGGTAATTTGGCTTGCATTGATTAAAATATCATTATTCGCTAGCAAGCTGTTTTTGTTATCAAACGCCTGAGTTAAATTAAGCGCAATATCGTTTTCAGCGAGCAGTTCACCGTCGCCACTAAGTTGATTGGCGTTAATGGTAATATCATTGGCTAATAAACGTGCTTGGTTATTAGCTATTTTATCCGCTTGAATATGTAATAACGTTTTGGCAATCATATCGGCTTGTTGGTTTTCAAGCGATTGGGTTTTTAACTCAATTTGCCCTGCATTCAATTTGGCATGCTGATTAGTAATAGCATTTGCAATAATCTTCAATAAGCTTGCGGTTTCAAGTTTTGATTGGCTGTTATTAATCGAATCAGCCTCAATCAAAATGCCCTTATTGGCCACCATTGTTGAGTGTTGATTATCAATAGCCCCCTGAGAGTGTAATTGAATTTGTTGCATCGCCGTTAGCGTTGCCTGATTGTTAGTTAAATTATTTTCTGCCTGTAACTCAATATTGCCCATGCTCAATAATTTGGCTTGTCGGTTATCAAGGGTTTGTCCCGCTAAGGTGACATCCCCTTTGGCTTGAATATCGGCAGACTGGTTATTGATGTGATTTGCGTTGACCGTTAGGTCACTTTCTGCGACCAATTGTGCTTGATGATTATTCACATTATTGGCAGTAATGGCCAATAAGCCCTTACTGCTTAATTCAGCATCGTCATTATCTAAATCATCAGCATGGATAATCAGGCCGTCTTTCCCCGAAATGAGGAGTGCATGTTGATTGGCTAAGCTGGCATTGACATTAATTTGCATACCTTGATTAGCCTGTAGTGCCGCTTCACGATTGTCAAGGTTATTGGCATGAATCGAAATATGTTTATCAGCTAACCATAAGGCGTTTTGATTATTTATTTCGTCACTGTTTACGGTAATATTTTGTTTTGCTGATAAGGTACCATCTTGGTTGTTCGTTTTATTGGCATCAATATGTATAGAATCGTTAGTAATTAACGTGGCGGATTGATTATCAAATTCGGTACTTTGGATATTGATGCCTTTATCGGCATGGATATAGGCCGATTGGTTGGCTAATTTTTTAGCGGTTAATGCTAATTGAGCACCCGATATTAAGGTCGCATCGTTATTATTTAAATCATTAGCTTTAACGGTAATGCCCTTATCCGCTTTCCATACCGCCGATTGATTATTGATTTCATCACTTTCAAGGATGATGGCATTTTGGCTGACCCATTTGACCAAGGTGCTATTGAGCTTTTTCGCTTTTATGCGAAGATGATCATCGGCTTTTAAGATGGATGACTGACTATTGAGTTCATTGGCATTAAGCTTGACTTCACCACCGGCTGCCAATAAGCTATTTTGATTATGAATGTGTTTGGCCACCATATCGATTTTATTTTGCGTTCGAATATCAGCTTCTTGATTATCTAATTGCTCATCGGCAGTAAATCCAACATTGCCTGTAGCCAGCATCGTGCTCTGTTGATTGTTAATGCTTTTACCTTGCATGGTCAGGTCATGATGCGATTTGATTTTCGAACGTTGATTATCAATTAACAGTGACTCAAGGTTGAGTTTATCACCTGAAATCAATGTCGCATCAGCATTGTTCAATTTGTTGGTAGCCGCCATTGATAGCGCTTTACCTGATTGCATCGCTAAATGGCGATTATCAATATCTTTACCTTGTATATTTATCGATTGCTGGCTAATGATTTGTGCATTTTGATTGTCAATATCGTCAGCCTGAATATGAATATCTGCTAGTGCATTGATAAGGGTATTTTGGTTATTGACAATATTCGACGCTAAGTCAATTTTTCCATAGCTGAGTAATTTGCTGTTATGATTATTTAAATGAGGTGCTTTAAAGAAAATATTTTTATAGCTTGATATTGACGAATTTTGATTATTTATCGTTTGGGCATCAGCACTAATATGACCTTCACTAATCCATTTAGCATTGTTATTGTCTAATTGTGAAGTTGCACTCACTGTTATGTCATCTTTGGCACTTAAGGTGACTTCATTTAATTTCACCATGTTAGCGGTAATGCTGGCTTTTTTTTCACTCACCATTAATCCATTTGTGGCATCAATATCATCGGTTGCATTGAGTTTAATATCACCTTTTGCCTTCACTTTTACTTTTTGGGCTTCAATATGCGAACTGGTGATATGAATATCCTGATTGCTGATAAATATCCCTTCATTAGCCCATAGTTGCTCTGCGGTTATAGCAATGCGATCGCTGGCGCTGAGTTCGGCATGATGATTATTGATATTTTTACCTTGTAACGTTAAGGTGGAATTCGTGAGTAATCGTGCTGATTGATTGTTTAGCTCAGTAGAATTAATTGACAAATAACCATTGGCTTTTAATTCTGCAGATTGGTTATTCACCTGCTGCCCATCAATCGCAATATTATGGAGTGCGGTGAGTTTGGCATATTGGTTAAAAAATTGTTTAACATTCAGATTAATCGTATTTTCAGAAATAAATGTCGATGCTTCATTGTTCACTAATGCACTGTGAATATTGATATCACCTTTCGCACTTAACGCTGCTTTTTGGTTGTTAATTTGGTTGGCATGGATCGTTAAAGCGCCTTCCGTTAATAATTCAGACTGCTGATTATCAATCTGATGGCTAGCAATGGTTAAATCTTTTTTTGATTGTAATGTTGATTTTTGGTTTTCTAATGTTTTCGCCTTTATTTGCAAATGGTCATGACTGACTAATAGCGATTCATTATTGATAATCTGTTGGCTTTGTAAATTAATTGCCCCTTCCGCCAAAAGCGTCGCCTTGTGATTATCGATGAAGTCCTCAGCATTAAAATTAATGCTGCTGCCCGCATTGAATTTGGATTGCGCATTGTTGATATTATGGGCGCTAAAGGCAATATCTTTATTAGCCAGTATAACCGATTGTTGATTATTAATGGTGTTGGCATTAGCAGAGTAAGAGCTATTCGTTTTAGCTTGTAAATGACGACTATCAATGGCATTGCTCGCTTGTAAAGTGATATCTTTTTCACTCTTGATTGTAGCTGCATTGATGTCGATATTTTCGGCGGTTAATGTAACCGATTCCGCTATATTTTGGCTGTTGGCTAGATGAATATTTTTTTGCGCATTGACTCTGATGTGTTGACCGGCCAGATTTTTACCCGTGAGGGAAACTTGATTAGCATCAGCGATAATATTACCAGGCTCGGTCAGTTTTCCCTTTTCATCAATACCCGCAGCCACAGTACTATTTTTAGTGCTATTTATCGCTGAGCCTTTAAGAACAACATCGTGCTTGGCAAGGAATGAACCCTCATTCACAATGGCTTTTTGACTGTTTAAGTGGATATTTTGTTGACTGTAAATTTGCTTGCTATTGCGAATGTCCTGTTGACT
>NZ_JBXSQJ010000039.1:0-3373 GCF_057063585.1 Gilliamella sp. X-60
AAATTTAAAAGTCTGGCGGCCCCCTACTCTCACATGGGTAATACCCACACTACCATCGGCACTACGGCGTTTCACTTCTGAGTTCGGCATGGGGTCAGGTGGGACCACCGCGCTATTACCGCCAGACATATCCTGTACTCTCTTCAATTAGTTACATTATCTCATATCTGCACTAATCTCTCAATCCGGAACAAACTGTTATTTCAACTTTTATACAATCTCTCGCGTAACCCCAAAACAACTCCGAGTTGTAAGGTTAAGACTCTCGGTTCATTAGTATCAGTTAGCTCAATGTATCACTACACTTACACACCTGACCTATCTACGTCTTAGTCTCAAACGGACCTTACTGAATCTCTTCAGGGAAAACTCATCTCGAGGCTAGTTTCGTACTTAGATGCTTTCAGCACTTATCTATTCCGCACGTAGCTACCGGGCAATGCAATTGGCATCACAACCCGAACACCAGCGGTGCGTTCACTTCGGTCCTCTCGTACTAGAAGCAAACCCTCTCAATTTTCCTACGCCCATGGCAGATAGGGACCGAACTGTCTCACGACGTTCTAAACCCAGCTCGCGTACCACTTTAAACGGCGAACAGCCGTACCCTTGGGACCTACTTCAGCCCCAGGATGTGATGAGCCGACATCGAGGTGCCAAACACCGCCGTCGATATGAACTCTTGGGCGGTATCAGCCTGTTATCCCCGGAGTACCTTTTATCCGTTGAGCGATGGCCCTTCCATTCAGAACCACCGGATCACTATGACCTACTTTCGTACCTGCTCGAGCCGTCACTCTCGCAGTCAAGCTAGCTTTTGCCATTGCACTAACCTCCTGATGTCCGACCAGGATTAGCTAACCTTCGTGCTCCTCCGTTACTCTTTGGGAGGAGACCGCCCCAGTCAAACTACCCACCAGACAGTGTCCCTTACCTCGATTCAGAAGTATAGGTTAGAACATCAAACATTAAAGGGTGGTATTTCAAGGTCGACTCCACACACACTGGCGTGCATGCTTCTTTGCCTCCCACCTATCCTACACATTAAGGCTCAATGTTCACTGTCAAGCTATAGTAAAGGTTCACGGGGTCTTTCCGTCTTGCCACGGGTACACCGCATCTTCACGGCAATTTCAATTTCACTGAGTCTCGGGTGGAGACAGCCTGGCCATCATTACGCCATTCGTGCAGGTCGGAACTTACCCGACAAGGAATTTCGCTACCTTAGGACCGTTATAGTTACGGCCGCCGTTTACTGGGGCTTCGATCAAGAGCTTCTGCTTACGCATAACCCCATCAATTAACCTTCCAGCACCGGGCAGGCGTCACACCGTATACGTCCACTTTCGTGTTTGCACAGTGCTGTGTTTTTATTAAACAGTTGCAGCCAGCTGGTATCTTCGACTGACTTCACCTACATCCGCGTGGGACTTCAATTACCATCAGCGTGCCTTCTCCCGAAGTTACGGCACCATTTTGCCTAGTTCCTTCACCCGAGTTCTCTCAAGCGCCTGAGTATTCTCTACCTGACCACCTGTGTCGGTTTCGGGTACGATTAACTATAACCTGAAGCTTAGAGGATTTTCCTGGAAGCAGGGCATCAATTACTTCACTGCCTTAGCAGCTCGTCATCACACCTCAGCGTTTCAGTGACCGGATTTGCCTAATCACACGCCTACATGCTTAACCCACCATCCAATAGGTGGTAAACCTAGCCTTCTTCGTCCCCCCATCGCAGTTATAGCCAGTACGGGAATATTAACCCGTTTCCCATCAGATACGCCCTTCGGCCTCTCCTTAGGGGTCGACTCACCCTGCCCCGATTAACGTTGGACAGGAACCCTTGGTCTTCCGGCGAGCGGGCTTTTCACCCGCTTTATCGTTACTTATGTCAGCATTCGCACTTCTGATACCTCCAGCATGCCTCACAACACACCTTCTACGGCTTACAGAACGCTCCCCTACCCAATACACTTACGTGCACTGCCGCAGCTTCGGTGCATAGTTTTAGCCCCGTTACATCTTCCGCGCAGGCCGACTCGACTAGTGAGCTATTACGCTTTCTTTAAATGATGGCTGCTTCTAAGCCAACATCCTAGCTGTCTAAGCCTTCCCACTTCGTTTCCCACTTAACTATGACTTCGGGACCTTAGCTGGCGGTCTGGGTTGTTTCCCTCTTCACGACGAACGTTAGCACCCGCCGTGTGTCTCCCATGATTAAACTTGTCAGTATTCGGAGTTTGCATCGGGTTGGTAAGCCGGGATGGCCCCCTAGCCGAAACAGTGCTCTACCCCCAACAGTTACTCATGAGGCGCTACCTAAATAGCTTTCGGGGAGAACCAGCTATCTCCCGGTTTGATTGGCCTTTCACCCCCAGCCACAGGTCATCCGCTAATTTTTCAACATTAGTCGGTTCGGTCCTCCAGTTAGTGTTAACCAACCTTCAACCTGCCCATGGCTAGATCACCGGGTTTCGGGTCTATACCCTGCAACTTAACGCACAGTTAATACTCGGTTTCCCTTCGGCTCCCCTATTCGGTTAACCTTGCTACAGAATATAAGTCGCTGACCCATTATACAAAAGGTACGCAGTCACTACTACCTAATGGCAGCAGCTCCCACTGATTGTACGTACACGGTTTCAGGGTCTATTTCACTCCCCTCCCGGGGTTCTTTTCGCCTTTCCCTCACGGTACTGGTTCACTATCGGTCAATCAGGAGTATTTAGCCTTGGAGGATGGTCCCCCCTTCTTCAGACAGGATATCACGTGTCCCGCCCTACTCTATAAGCTTCCACATATCGCACCTTCGTGTACGGGACTTTCACCCTCTATCGTGCGACTTTCCAGACGCTTCCACTAATACTATATGCTACCCGCTTGGGCTCCTCCCCTTTCGCTCGCCGCTACTTAGGGAATCTCGGTTGATTTCTTTTCCTCGGGGTACTTAGATGTTTCAGTTCTCCCGGTTCGCCTCATATGACTATGAATTCATCATATGATAGTGTAGTCACCTACACTGGGTTTCCCCATTCGGACATCGACGGCTATAGCGCTTTTTATCAGCTCACCGTCGCTTTTCGCAGATTAACACGTCCTTCTTCGCCTCTGATTGCCTAGGCATCCACCGTGTACGCTTAATTTCTTAACCTTACAACTCACAGTTGTCTTGGTTTTAATTACGCTTTTTTCTCTTTCTTAATTACTCACCTCTACCAATTCGTCTCAACTAAAAATTATCACTAACCTTTAATTTCACATCTCGATAAAAGCTTTACATAAGAACGAGAACTCGTTTCTTTCAGCTTGTTCCTAATTGTTAAAGAGCTTTATCTTTCTATTTACTCACTATAATAATTAAGCAAACACAAAG
>NZ_JBXSQJ010000039.1:3810-5534 GCF_057063585.1 Gilliamella sp. X-60
CTTCTCTTCTAAACAAACAATCTGTGTGAACACTTACGAGCTCTTCGTAAGGAGGTGATCCAACCGCAGGTTCCCCTACGGTTACCTTGTTACGACTTCACCCCAGTCATGAACCACACCGTGGTAAACGCCCTCCCGAAGGTTAAGCTATCTACTTCTGGTGCAACCCACTCCCATGGTGTGACGGGCGGTGTGTACAAGGCCCGGGAACGTATTCACCGTGACATTCTGATTCACGATTACTAGCGATTCCGACTTCATGGAGTCGAGTTGCAGACTCCAATCCGGACTTAGACGTACTTTATGAGGTCCGCTTACTCTCGCGAGGTCGCTTCCCTTTGTATACGCCATTGTAGCACGTGTGTAGCCCTGGTCGTAAGGGCCATGATGACTTGACGTCGTCCCCACCTTCCTCCGCTTTATCAACGGCAGTCTCCTTTGAGTTCCCGGCCTAACCGATGGCAACAAAGGATAAGGGTTGCGCTCGTTGCGGGACTTAACCCAACATTTCACAACACGAGCTGACGACAGCCATGCAGCACCTGTCTCACAGTTCCCGAAGGCACTCTCATATCTCTACAAGATTCTGTGGATGTCAAGACCAGGTAAGGTTCTTCGCGTTGCATCGAATTAAACCACATGCTCCACCGCTTGTGCGGGCCCCCGTCAATTCATTTGAGTTTTAACCTTGCGGCCGTACTCCCCAGGCGGTCGATTTATCGCGTTAGCTTCGGAGCCCATCACTCTAGGCAACAAACTCCAAATCGACATCGTTTACAGCGTGGACTACCAGGGTATCTAATCCTGTTTGCTCCCCACGCTTTCGCATCTCAGCGTCAGTATCTGTCCAGAAGGCCGCCTTCGCCACCGGTATTCCTCCACATCTCTACGCATTTCACCGCTACACGTGGAATTCTACCTTCCTCTACAATACTCCAGATAACCAGTTTTAAGTGCAATTCCTAGGTTGAGCCCAGGGCTTTCACACCTAACTTAATTATCCGCCTACATGCCCTTTACGCCCAGTCATTCCGATTAACGCTCGCACCCTCCGTATTACCGCGGCTGCTGGCACGGAGTTAGCCGGTGCTTCTTCTGTAATTAACGTCAATTAACGCACCTATTAGATACGCTACCTTCCTCATCACCGAAAGTACTTTACAACCCGAAGGCCTTCTTCATACACGCGGCATGGCTGCATCAGGGTTCCCCCCATTGTGCAATATTCCCCACTGCTGCCTCCCGTAGGAGTCTGGACCGTGTCTCAGTTCCAGTGTGGCTGGCCATCCTCTCAGACCAGCTAGAGATCGTCGCCTAGGTGAGCCTTTACCCCACCTACTAGCTAATCCCATATGGGTTCATCAAATGGCGCATGGCCCGAAAGTCCCATGCTTTGGTCTCTCAACATTATACGGTATTAGCAGTCGTTTCCAACTGTTGTCCCCTTCCATTCGGCAGATCCCCATACTTTACTCACCCGTCCGCCACTCGTCATCAAGTGCAAGCACTCATGTTACCGTTCGACTTGCATGTGTTAAGCCTGCCGCCAGCGTTCAATCTGAGCCATGATCAAACTCTTCAATTTAAAGTTTGATGCTCAATAACTGTCTCTGACATATTCAAATGAATCTTCAGTGTCACTTATCAAGACTTAATTTTTAAGTCCGTAGACTTTTCATTCTTTGTCTCGCAAGTGCCCACACAGATTGTCTGTTTCTTTTTTT
>NZ_JBXSQJ010000040.1:0-4605 GCF_057063585.1 Gilliamella sp. X-60
CACTCCCTTTTAGCGTTATATCGCCTCCTTGTTTATTCGCATTCCCTGTCGCTATAATATCTATATTTCGTCCCGCCGAAACTCCACTACTTATTACCGAATGCTGCTCTTGGTTCACTTCTCGCTCTACTGCTTTTGCCTCTTCATACATATCCGCAGCTGTCCCCGTTGAAGTGTAAACAGCTCGGTGTTTTTCTACAGTCCATTTGTATTTACTTCTTTTTTACTCAAAAACGTAGTTTAAAAATCAGCAAATACACAAATTTATTTATAGGGTCTATTTCAATAGTTCTCGACTAACATCACCATGAATAAAAAACTCACTAAAAACTTTTTTAACCAAAAAAAAGTCTTGAATTACTAATGAACTATTATATGGTTCGTTTAATATGAGCATAATCTTAGAATATTCACATTGATTAAAGAATGTTCTAACCTCTAGATTACCATTCTGTAATATTGTCTCCAACATTACTAAATAATGTTGGTTATCTGAATAAAGAATCATTTTATAAGGAGTATTATTATCTTCTTGATCATTATCTAAAATGAATACGCCAGAATTATATTTAAAAATATTCAAATAATTATCTAACTCATCAATTGATGGTTTTTTGACTATCGGTAACTGAATACGTCTATTTCTCTCAAAGAAATATCCACCTAACTCAAATTTAATCATTATTTTTCACCTCTCTTATGGATTTCATTCCTGACTTCCATATATATGTCTTAGGTAATCCTGTTTTGTCATCTATAGCTTTAATTGTTACTGATTTAGCTCCTGCAGCTTCAGCTGCTGCAGCTATATCACCTTTGCAATAACTACAAACATCTTTCCCACTTACATTGATATTCAAATCAGCCCCCTTGGCCAAACCTGCATCGTGAGCTTGTTGAATCGCTCCTATTTCGGCATGGGCTGTAGCCATATTTCCATTAGGATAAGGCTTACCTGAACTTATCTCTTTATTAGTTACTCTATCATTTATCAATGTAGGGTGATCTACATTTGCTTTATCTGCTGCCCGTGCTGTTTGGTTTGTATCTATGAATTTTTTACCATTAACTTCTAACTCCGCAATAACCGTAGGTTTTATTTGATTCGTTCCCTTTCCAGCAGATTTAACACTATTTTGACCAACAACCGCTGAAGCAATTATTGCTGCCGAATGCATTGCATTATCAAATTTAACCAAGTTCCGAGCAGATTCAATACTAATCCCTAAACCTTCTGACAAATTCTGAGCTTTATATTCATTAAAAGCTGCAAGATCTTGTCCTTCTAATTTGTTTATCTGGCTCAATATTTGTTTATAACCATCATAGTACTTAGTATAGTTAGAATAAGCATCATTATAGGCTATATAATCTTCTGGTTTGATCGTTTTAAAATAACTATCGTATGCTGCTTGTAGATCTGCTCTGGCTGCACTGCATTCTGATGAACTTAAATTCTGGCAAACCGTATTTAAAATTTCATTTCGTTGCTCATCCAAAGCATTTAATACAGCGACTTGACCTTGTAGTTCTTGTTTTCGGTCATCCGAAACAATCATTATTCCTTTTTCAATTAGGTCTAATTGGGCCTGTGCATCTTTTCTCTTTTTATCTTCTGATACATTTAAATAATTATTCTCAACCGCATTCTTACTCGCAGCTATCGAGGTGCTGATGTCTCCCGCATCTCCGCCACTTACTGCAGTTGATAGTCCCATCACTAATTGGGTTAAGGCGCTGATGTTTTGTTTTTCAGCTTCAGTAAGGTCTTTGATGTCTTTTCCACCATAGAGGTTATCTAAGATGACTTTTGATGCCAGCTCGCCGCCTACGGCACCGGCTCCCCCTGCTAAGCCTGAGTTGCCTTGTAATTCGGCTACCACCGCACCGAGTATAGCATGCGATACTAATCTTGCCGTTTCATTATCACTCACCCAAGTGCCGTCTTTATCCATATGCCCTGTGTGCAGTTTTATCTGCTCGGCTATCCATGGCGCACTGGCCCCCGCAAGGCCTCCTGTAATATCACCAGTAATAATGCCCGTGATAATTGATGTCGCCGTGTCAATACCTTTGCTGACATCACCTCCCATAGTGCCTAGATTTTTAGTTGCTTGGTTGGCTTGTAATTGGCAGTCTACCGCCTCTGAATACCAGTAGTCTTTATTGTCTTCATAATATTTATTAAAATCAATCCGTGCTTGTTCTTCCGCACTTAACTTATTATAAGCTTTTTCCGCTTCTTTTTTCGATAACGCTTCCTTGTTTTTATCTACCTCTTTTTGCGCCTGTAGGCGGTCATATTTGTTTACCACTCCTTTTGCCTGTTGAGCGATGTCTTTAACTAGCTCTACCGATTCTAATTTGTCTAGCTCTTTTTGTTTGTTAAATATCGGTTTCAGTGAGTTATTCGCATGCTCGGTATCTCGGCTTAGTTCGTTGATATCTTGTTTTGGTCGTCTTTATTACGGATGATGAGTTGCCCATTTTCTACCGCTGAATGCGTTATGCTGGACTCTTTTTCGCTGTTTTGATACGCCGTCGGGGCGCTCGCTCCGCCACGGCTAGCACCAAAAAACACCCAAAAACTTAAATAAAATCAATACTTTTTCTGACCGATTTTTTGTAAGTAAAAAATAGTAAGTTAATGTATTTTTTATGTTTTTAATAGAGGGATATATGACACCATGAACAATACAATAGGTAGAATTTATTTATTACAAAAGCGCATAAAAATAATAATAGCTAAAGTACATATTAAGCAAAAATTAGCAATTTAAAAAATTAATTATCGAATTTAGTGACAGTGTTAACTGTCACCTTTTAATGTTAAATAAACAAAATTTAAAGATCATCTGTAGAGATAACATCAATTGCACCACAAGCTTTAAATAACCATTTTAAGGCACCTGATGGAAAAGGATCATCTAATGCAGTAACTTCAACTAAAAAATGAGTATTTTCAATTTCACCATCAAATTTATGAGCATTCCACCAAAACCATTCTCTAGTATCGGGTTCTAGCCACGCAAGCCAATTAGATAAAGACCATGTTTGATCTTTTTTAGCATCTTCTATCTTTTGCTCATAGGTTAAACTATCCCATAGTATTTTTTGATTTTTAATTTCTTCATCAGTTAATTCTTTGGCGCAATGATTAACAAATGTATCAGGCAATATTTTTAACCATTCTTCAAAAGATGGCCAAATGGGGACTGAATTATAGTTTACTATCACTAATACTCTTTTAGCTAAGTTCAGCACTTCATCTACATCATTATTGCAATGAATAACAAATCTTGCTATTCCTACACCAGTTGTCTTTACTGTATAATCAGGGGGATTATCAAATCGCTCCCTTTCTAATAACAATTGTCTCATATATTCACTATTTATTACCATCTTTACCGCTCCCTTGAATAATAGAATTCTTCAATTCATCAAATTGATGAGATCTAATACCATATTGATCTTTAGCTTTAGTGGGATCTGCAATGATAGGTTTATTCCTATTTTCTGGATCACGAGCCATATTCTCTTTAATTGCCTGCCGTCTAATCTTTTCTAAAAAGGACTTTGATACTTTAAAAGACTTGATTGTAGCTCCTTCCATATTTTGAGATATTCGCTTATCTAAAAACGCTTGAGCCCTTGCTTTATCGCCAAAATTCAAATATAAAGTTGTATCGCCTATTATAGACACTTCACCATTATTACCAATAATGACTCGTGTATTAGGTGCTCCTTCAACACGATATACAGTGACTGTGTCAATTCCAGATGTAAGCTTTACGCCACCATACAATCCCGCCAAAGAAGATACAATACCATGAGCAGCCATAACATATTTATACTGTTGAGCGACATCATTTACATCTCGTCCTGTTTCTTTTGCAATTGCCTCTATTGAAGATAGGTGAATAATATTATCAGGATCTAAACCACGTAAAGCATCATTAAGATGCTTGGAATCTTCCGGATAAAGATCACTATTCTTCAAAGTTCTAGCAGCTTCTATAGCATATTCATTTTGCATTTCCCAAGCTTCTTGCAAAAGTCCTTTACAAGCTGCACTTGAAATATTACCCAATGAGCAATTATCTTGTAAAATTTGATCTCGTTCTTTATCCAATTTTTCGAGATTTTCTAATTCTCTTTTTTCTTCTTCCGTTAATTCCTCGCCTAAATAGTTTGGTTTTATCCAAGTTAAATACGCTTTGCGCCTAGCTTCAGATACACTCAAATAATTATTCTCAACCGCATTCTTACTCGCAGCTATCGAAGTACTGATATCTCCAGCATCTCCGCCACTCACTGCAGTTGATAGCCCCATCACTAATTGGGTTAAGGCGCTGATGTTTTGTTTTTCAGCTTCAGTAAGGTCTTTGATGTCTTTTCCACCATAGAGGTTATCTAAGATGACTTTTGACGCCAGCTCGCCGCCTACGGCACCGGCTCCCCCTGCTAAGCCTGAGTTACCTTGTAATTCGGCTACCACCGCACCCAGTATAGCATGCGATACTAATCTTGCCGTTTCATTATCACTCACCCAAGTGCCGTCTTTATCCATATGCCCTGTGTGCAGTTTTATCTGCTCGGCTATCC
>NZ_JBXSQJ010000041.1:0-3562 GCF_057063585.1 Gilliamella sp. X-60
GGATAGCCGAGCAGATAAAACTGCACACAGGGCATATGGATAAAGACGGCACTTGGGTGAGTGATAATGAAACGGCAAGATTAGTATCGCATGCTATACTGGGTGCGGTGGTAGCCGAATTACAAGGCAACTCAGGTCTTGCTGGGGGAGCGGGAGCCGTAGGCGGAGAGCTGGCGTCAAAAGTCATCTTAGATAACCTCTATGGTGGAAAAGACATCAAAGACCTTACTGAAGCTGAAAAACAAAACATCAGCGCATTAACCCAATTAGTGATGGGACTATCAACAGCAGTGAGTGGCGGAGATGCGGGAGATATCAGCACTTCGATAGCTGCGAGTAAGAATGCGGTTGAGAATAACTTTATGGCCTTGCAAGTAATGGATGAATTTGACCGTGATTATCGAGATGGTTTATTGCTATTTAATGGTGATAAAAAAGCGGCAACAGATTATGCGAATGAAATGATTCGAGATAGAGCAATTGCAAGCGGTACTACGTTAGCACCAGTTGTGATAGCATTATTACCAGAAGAAGCAATGATTGGTGGATTTTTAAGTGGTACAGCAAATATTGGTGGTCAATATTATTTTAATGAAGATGGCAGTATCAGTTGGAGAGATGTAGGAATAGCAACAGGAACGGGTGCTTTTACTGCTGGATTTGGCACTAAATTTTGGGGAACAATCAGTTGGAATGCTGCTGGGGGTGCATTATCGAATCAATTAGATGGTAAAGATCCTGTAACAGGTGCCATAATTGGTGCTGGCTCATCAACAATTGGTTATGGCCTTGGAAAATATGCAGAAAAAGGACTCCGTCCAATCTTTAATACAGCAGCAAATAAATATATTCATGAAGCAAACAAAGGCTTTTTAGGAATAACAGGGCATTATACAGAAAGCTCAATTCCTACTTGGACTGGAAGTGGCATTTCATCTAGTTCAAGTGAATATTTAAATAAAAAAACAACTGAAATAATTAAAAATAATAGAGATAAAAATGAATAGAAAATATTTAATACTTATATATTTCTGCTCTATAATGCCTATAGGTTTTTTGTTATTTTATCTAATAACAAACATATTATTTTTTTTATGTGGTTTTATTCTTTATGGAGAGGCAGATTTTGATCTGGGTAATATACAACAAATTTTGTTTTTTCCATGCTTAGGTCTTATCATGGGAATTGCTTGTTGGTATTCAGTATGCCGTCGCTCAGGTATTAAGATTTTCGGAAAATAATATTATCCCAGCTTTAATGCTGGGATTTTACCCTATCCAAAATTGGATATTTGTTATTTAAAGATAGTAGTTAATTCTGTGACTAAATTCTTAACTTCGCCAAAATATTAGATAGTGCTCGCCTCTATCATTTTATCGTTTTTGTAATCAATCATAATGCGGTAGACTGCCAATTACAAGCCAACCAAGCGACCAAAAACCTAGGCACCATGGGGGGAGATGTCAGCAAAGGGATTGACACAGCGACATCAATTATCACAGGCATTATTACCGGTGACATTACAGGAGGCCTTGCGGGGGCCAGTGCGCCATGGATAGCCGAACAGATAAAACTGCACACAGGGCATATGGATAAAGACGGCAACTGGGTGAGTGATAATGAAACAGCAAGATTAGTATCGCATGCTATACTGGGTGCGGTGGTAGCCGAATTACAAGGTAACTCAGGCTTAGCAGGGGGAGCCGGTGCCGTAGGCGGCGAGCTGGCGTCAAAAGTCATCTTAGATAACCTCTATGGTGGAAAAGACATCAAAGACCTCACTGAAGCTGAAAAACAAAACATCAGCGCCTTAACCCAATTAGTGATGGGGCTATCAACTGCAGTGAGTGGCGGAGATGCAGGAGACATCAGCACCTCGATAGCTGCAAGTAAGAATGCGGTTGAGAACAATGGATTAAGTTGGGCAGATGGTGGATTTGGTGGCGATTTTATTGGTCTTTCACCTGAAACAGGGGCAAATTATGAAGGTATCCTCCATGCCTCAGCAGCGGGTTATCTAACCCCAGAAGAGGCTTCGCAAATCATAGATGATATGAATTCAGGTAAATTTATGTATGATCCTTTAAGAGAGGATTTGATGAGATTGCCAGAAGATATAGCTATATTGGTGACGCCATATGGTGATTATATCGCCTTTAGGGATGCAGATAGTTGGGGTGACTACGCAATAGCATCAGCAGGAGTATTACCTTTTGCAAAATATATCAAAGTAGCAGGAAAAGTAATTAAGGTTGAAACTAAAACTGCACAAGCTTTGGTAAAAGAAGCGGAAGTAGCATATAAAGCGGGGAATGTTGCTGAAGGTAATCGCTTGATGAATCAAGCTGCAAGCCAGTCAAAACAAATTGAAACAACAGTTATAAAAAATAGTGCAGCTGGAAAGGGGACGAATGGACAAATAATAAAAAACAGTGATGGTTTGAATGAAATGAAAATAAATCAAACTCCATTGGAAGGGCAGAACCGTCTCAATACTCCAGATCTGGGCGGTAGTGGTAAATTAAAACCCGCTGAAGCAGCCGCTGCAGCGCAGCTTGAGCCAGCATTAGGTAAAATGGAGCGTTATACTCCTCCGCCAGGAGCAACACAAGGCGCATCTCCCGACTTTGTAATTACTTCAGGTCCTAATAAAGGTAAAACAGTAGATGCTTTATATACAACTGATAAGCTTTCGCAAAAAGAAATTGATGGATTAAATAAATTTTACGAAAAAAACATGAATATTGGCAGCGGTAAAGATGTTATTCAAGATCATTTGAAGAAAGCGGATTTTGTCCCTGTTGACTTTAGGGTATTAACACCTGCTAATCAAAAAATATTTTTAGATTACATAAAAACATTGCCTAAAACACAACAAAATAAAATCATTATCATGAGGTAGTACAATGGGTGCAAGTTTATTCGTAGGTTGGAACGATAAAGAGCAACGAGAAGCTAATTTTCAAAGGACAGGAGGATTTGTAAATAGCAGTTATTGGGATGCCTTTGGCGATTTACTCGATGCGGTATTTTTGCCTAATTATCCTAAATTACACGAAATCATAAAATCGGAAGAAGGAGAATACTTAAAGTTTTATTCTTTTGTAGAGTTGGATAAAGAACAATTTAACCAATCTGTAAAATTAATAAGGGATTATATTGCAAAGCAGAATAATCCAACCGAATGGCAAAAAATGGCTCAGGTTGTATGGAATGAAATAGCTGAGCCTTATATTATTAAGGATAATCGTTATCTACCTAGTTAGATTAGTCACATCCTAAATTTTATATATTTGTAAATTAAAAGTGACAGTTAATACTGTCACTAAATTCGATAATTAATTTTTTAATTACTAATTTTGGCTTAGCACTGTAACTATCCCCTAAAATAGTACAGCAAAAAAGTAGAAAATTCTCTATGATAAAAGTAAAGGGGATTTAATTATGAAAAAAATGACTGAACATCAGATTGTATCTATTTTAAAAGAAGCTGAAGCCGGTATTCCTGTCAAGGAGCTCTGTCGTAAATATGGCATGGGTAATTCAACTTTCTATAAATGG
>NZ_JBXSQJ010000042.1:0-3177 GCF_057063585.1 Gilliamella sp. X-60
TTAACGATTTATAATACCGAAAGACCGCATGAGGCGTTAAATAACATGACACCGATTGAGTATAAAACACTAAAACAAGCAGCATGATTTTCTACGTGAGTTGTGTACTAGGTTTGGGGTATTTACACTATCCTTATCAAAATCAATATTTTTTATTACGATAGTATCTATGGTCGATGTGCTAAAGTTTGTTTCAGGAATGTTAAATGTTATATTTTCGTCATTTTGATATTGATTAGTACTATTAAGTTGTTTGGGCTCATAAGTTTTATTATCTATATAAATAATATTAATGTCATCCTTATAAAAAGCATCAAAATAAAATTCTACTTTATATTTATCTATAGTACCTTCATAAATACTATAATTCGCAAATACAAAATTAGAAAAAAATACCATAATAAAAACCATTCTTTTTATACAAATCATTCCAACCTCACTTTTAGATTATTTTCCCTTTTTTCGTCTATAAAGTACTTCCTTTTGCTTATCTATATCTATAGTCTGTAAATTAACAAATAACGCAGGATTGATTTTGAAACCTAATCTATTGGTTTGCGTATCATATTCTGTAGAGCGGTTACCCGTTGGATTCATTGCAATTTCGAAATGCAGGTGAGGATTAACGACATTTTCAGCATTACCCGTATCGCCTGTGTAGCCAATTAAGTCACCTGATTTAACTTATCCCCGACTTTTAAGTCAGCGCGTTTACTACTTAAATGACAATAACGTAAGTAAAAATAGTCAGCATTAATATTAAAATCTGCTGCTTGCTCAATTTCACCTTTTTGAGGAAATTCAAGGGTAGTGTCATTTCGTGATTTTCTTAAATCCTCACCGTTAACTTTAAGGACTAACACATTGCCATATCCAATACCTTTGCCTTTACTATTTTTAACTTCAGGAATATAGCTCACTATTTCACCGTCTAAACAGGCATAACAAGGGGTATTTATATCAGCAAATATATCTACTTTCTTTGTTCCATCAATATTTGTACGAACCATGCCAAAGTTTTGTCGTTTCAATATTAAAATAATCCATCATCGCCAGCGGACACATAAACCAAGCATTGCAGTCAGTGAATAGATTGGTCAGTTTAGGGCTATCAGCATTAGCGTTCGTTTGATTGATGTTTACTGTTTTATTTTGTGCGATTTTTAGTCTGGAGAAAGTTTAGTTATTAATTTTGTTCTATTTTCTTGATTAATAAATGTGTAATAAGTCACTCCTCCATCAAAATATTGAACAACCTCTAGCCTATTTTTCCCTTTCCATTTATATTCAACTTCAACTCTCATATCATCATCTTCGTAAATACTGGAAAAATCTTCTCCTATTTTGATTTTTTTTCTAAATAAATTTGAAGGTTCAAAACTCATTGCTTCATATACATCCAATATTGTCATGTTTTGATAATAACAAATATCAGTAATATCCATGTCAACTCGTTTAGTTTCAAAGCATTTAACATTATTATGATAATTATTGATATTATTTTCTTGTTCTTCTGATAAACGCTTAAAAAAAATCAATTCATTTTCGTAAGGTATCATTAGATTATTATTATCAAGTAAAATAATATTCATATGATCACTGCTATTACAAATATTTGATGAACTGTTTCTATCATTAGTATAAACTTTAATAAAATTTCTGAAGGTTAAATGATATTTTCTTAACTCATTATCATAATCTTTAAAAAAATCACTTTGATTTAATTGTTTATTGATATCTTGCCAACTTTCTTTCATTTGTTTAAAATCGCATCCCCAAAGAACTATTTTATCTTGATTCAAAAAAATCAGATTATCTAATTCTGTAACTAATAACTTGCCTTCTTTTGTTTGTAGAAGTTGCTCACTTAAATTATCTTTCATCAACATATAATAATTATTTTTAGCCAAATTAATATCTGATGCATAAGCAACATAAGGCAATAAAATTATAAACAAATTTATATACAAAAATTTTATCATTTTACTCCTCCAAATTATTGAGGTTCAGATGAAAATGAATTACGGTATCCTTCTTTTAATAATTCTAGAGGGTCTAATAAATCTGCACGCCTCTGGTATGGTAAGTTTGCTCTATTAGTTAATGGATTTTTCAAATCTAAACCATTTTCACCTGAATAATATTCTAAATGCAACATATAAATAACGTGACCATCAATAGTTAATAATGGTTTATATTTTTTCGTTTGTTTAGAATTAATTTTAATTTCAATGGTATGGCCACTTTTTTCACCAACTTTGAGCTCTTTTAATAATAATCCTGTTTTTGCAAGTACAGTACCTTGCTTAACAACATCGCCAACTTTAACATTAATACTTTTATGATCTACCTCACCATAACGAATAATAAATTGACGTCCATTACTCGTTTTATGTTTTATTGTTATTTGATCGGTTTCTGAATAAAATCCACTAATTTGTAGTACAACACCATCACATATTGCAACAATTTCTGCGTTAGGTTCAGTATATAGATCACGTCCCGCATGTTTCCTTTTACCACCACTACGATTCGATCCAAACATTGTTTGATTATTATTTTTAGTCCAATTAAATCTTTTACCAAATTGCATATCAAAATTGTTTATTGGTTTTACTTTTAATGGGAAAATAATTTCAGTACTTCTAACATTAAAATAATCCATCATCGCTACCGGATGAATAAACCATGCCTTGCCATCTGCGGATAGATTGGACAGTTTAGAGGTATTTGCTTCTGTGTTTGCTGTCGGGGTTTGGGCTTGCGCTTGTGCCACTTGTTTCCACCACAGTGATGGTTTAATGCGCTGCACTTTTTCTATTTTCCAATTTGTTTCGATATATTTAAACGCCTCGTCCACCACGCTTAAGGCAAAATCACGTAGGTCAGGCCGGGTGATACCGAGCAGGTCTAAGCCCGCTTCAATAAGCTCTTTTTTCTGTTGTCTTTCTTCTTCAAATAGCTCATCAATTTCGTTCCATTTGCTTAACGCTTCATCGGCATACCATTCACTTTCATATTTCACCAGTAAATGCCCTATCAGCTCCGCCGTCCAGCTTCGGCGTAATCCTTCCTTTAAATCCTTATCCGTAAAAGTCGGCGGCGGTAGGTCTTTTTTCCGTTGGATTGAATAAATCAGTGTGCCCGTTAAGATTTGGTGTAATGCCCGCATCGCTG
>NZ_JBXSQJ010000043.1:0-2855 GCF_057063585.1 Gilliamella sp. X-60
TTTTTAGTACTGCATCTTCAAGGAATTGATCTCCCATTGGATCGACTAATGCAAGTTCAATTAGTCGCCTTTGTTCCAAATTTAGACTTTCTAAAAATGCTTTTGATTCCGCCGCGGTAAGACCTTCTGCCATTAATACATCTACCGCATTAATACTAACTGGTGCACCAATTTCACTCGGGCGTACTAGATACCACGCAGCTCTAGCTAAATTGTTATTCTCAACCGCATTTTTCCCCGCAGCAACGCCAGTATTCACATCTTGAATATCACCACCTGCAGCGGCTATCGCAAGGCCGGTCGCTAGTTGTGATAGGGCGCTGACTTTTTGCCTTTCTTCTTGACTTAGGTCTTTGATGTCTTTATCGGGGTAAAGAATACCCGCAATAACTTCAGCACCCCGTTCACTTGCGGCAGCGCCTAAGCCACCCACAAGCGCGGAATTGCCTTGCAGTTCGGCTACCACCGCACCGAGTATGGCATGGCTGACGGTGTTGGCGAGGGTGTTTCCTTCGGTCTGTTGTTTGATAATTGTAGCAATTTTTGGTGCAAGTGCCCCTGCGGCTGCCCCTGTCATATCACCACTGATTAAGCCGTTGATAAGGCTAACGGCCATATCGATGCCTTGACGGGTTTCACTGCCCATCGCCGACATCCCTTGGTTCATGGCTTTTTCGTAGGCTTTTTCGTAGATTTTTTGTTGTTCTTCTTCTGTTAGTCCCTTGTTTTTGTTTTCTTCTTTTGCCTTTTCAACCGCTTTTTTCGCTTCTGATTCTGCTCGCATACGGTCTATATGGTTGAGCATCGTTAACGTTTCACCACCTATCTCACTCACTAACTGTGTTTGCTCGATGATGTCTTGCTCTTTCTCTTTGTTAAAGATATGGTTGAGCTCGTTATTGGCATGCTCCGTATCCCGACTTAACTCGTTGATATCTTGTTTTTGTTCATCTTTGTTGCGGATAATTATCGTCCCTTCCGATACCGCTGAATGCGTGGTCGAACGTTCACTTTCGCTTTTGTTGCGACTGGTTGGCATCGATGGCATACCGCTCGAGCTAACGCTTGCACTGCTGCTACTCACTTTGTAGTCCGCTTTGTTTTCTATATCACTAAAGCTGATTGTGCCCGTGTCTAGACGGTTTTGACTCTTGTCTTCCGCTTCTGACGATATCACCGCACCTTTTAAGTCGGTGTTGTTGCCAACCTTGATGTCAAAGCCACCCTTGCCCGCAAAAATACCCGATTGGTCAGTGACACTTTGCCAGTTGCTGTCCATCTTGGTCTTGCTTGCAGAAGCATTGAAACTACCGCCACCCCCTAATGAAACACTGCCTCCTACCGAGGTCGAGCTGCTTTTTGAGTGGAACTCGTCGCTGTCTTGCTTCGATTCAATATTGAGGTCATGACCAATATCAGCAACCACCCTATCACCTTTGACTTGTCCAGCGATAATGTTGGCGTCATTACCGGTGATAATAGTAAGCTTGTTACCCGCTTCAACCACGCTTTCGGTCCAGTCTGTGCCATTGCCTTTTTCGCGTGATTTGCTTTGGCTGGCACTGGCCGAGATGTTAAAGCCATTTTTTTGTCCACCAAAGTTATAACCCACACCCACCAAACCACTGCTATTCTTCTCTTTAGTGTCTGTTTTGGTCGTGTTTTCTTGTCCGATGATGTTTACATCATGGTTCGCCTTGAGCATCGCATCATGACCCGCTGACACCTGACTGCCAATGATGTTGATATCGCCGCTCTCTTTTTCACCATTGCCCGTCGCAATAATGCTGACATTGCGACCCGCCGATATCGAGGAGCCCACTACCGTATGTTGCTCTTGGTTTACCGTCCGTTGGGTCTTTTCACTGCCCACGCTGACATTAATCCCAATTGAGGCTTCTGGCGTGCCATTTTGTAAATTCGCCCCCGCCTCTAACGCTGCATTGCCCGCTTGTAAACCCGCTTTGATGTTCATCAATGCTTTGGTTTTGTCATTTTTCTGTTTTTGTGCTTGCTTGCGGGTTTGATTGGCGTTGTAAATATCACTGACCGTGCCGGTAACCGCCACCGTCACCCCTGATTTTTTACGTTCATACTCTTCTTGATACGTCGTTTTCGC
Organism: Gilliamella sp. X-60; assembly: GCF_057063585.1. Classification (NCBI taxonomy): domain Bacteria; kingdom Pseudomonadati; phylum Pseudomonadota; class Gammaproteobacteria; order Orbales; family Orbaceae; genus Gilliamella; species Gilliamella sp. X-60. The sequence goes on from NZ_JBXSQJ010000043.1 coordinate 2,120, forward strand.
ATCTAATGCTTCGATATTGACGTTTTCGCCTTGCATTCTAATATCACGCTGCGCAATAACATCACTGCCTTTGATATTTAGGTCTTTGCCCGCTTGTATCTTCACATTGCCATCAGTACTGCCAATTACACTGCCCACAAAGGCTTGTTCGGTGTTGGTCTGTTTTAAGGACTCTTTTTCTTTACCCGCCGTAAAGCCTATCCCACCACTGCCCATTAACCCCGATTTTTTGGTCTTGATTTCGTCTTTTCGGTAATACGACTCTTCCGCCGCATCAATCGTGATATCTTTGCCTGCGCCAAGATTCACATTATGCGTCCCAACCACTTCACTGCCCGTCACGGTTAAATGGTTGCCCGCATTAATGTTCACCCTGTCACCATAAACCCCACTGCCTTTTTGCGTGATATTATCGACCTCAATATCTTCAGTAATTGAACCCTTATTGAGTAAGCCTTTGGTTTTGGCTTTGTGATGCTCGGTTAACTGTAAACGCGCTTGCTCACTACCGATATTAATATCATGCTCGGCTAGGATATTTAAGCGCTTATCGCTCGATAATGCCGCCGATTTCGCCAAGATATCATGCCCCGCAATTAAGTTAAGGTCACCTTGGGTTAACAGTTCACTGCCCACCACATCTTCAATATCAACCTTGTGTGAGTGATTCTTATTCCATATCGCGTCTTGATAGCTTTCTGTCTTTAAGGTCGATAAATTGATATCGTGCCCCGCT
>NZ_JBXSQJ010000044.1:0-2606 GCF_057063585.1 Gilliamella sp. X-60
TTAACGATTTATAATACCGAAAGACCGCATGAGGCGTTAAATAACATGACACCGATTGAGTATAAAACACTAAAACAAGCAGCATGATTTTCTACGTGAGTTGTGTACTAGGTTTGGGGTATTTACATCTTCAGTCTCTTTTGAAAGATTAAACCCAGTCGCAAATTGAACTATGAGTTTTAATCTTTCTAGATACCAGTCTAATTTATTATAATCAATACCAATGATATTGAATGTTGTTAATAAAGCATATTTATTACCAAAATCAGAAATAAAATCAAATTTGTTCTTAGTTATAATTTCTGTTAACAATGAATCACATAGATTTGTCAGTTTGGGGTGATAATAATCTTTCAACACACGACCGGTAAGCTGATGTAAGAGCATGCTCTTTTTTATTTTATGTTCATTACCTTCCATCTGAGCCAGAACTTTTCCCCTCATTACTGGCTCAGCTCTTTTAGATAAAGGTTTTGTTGAAAATAATACTGAATTTCCAAGTATGCTACGAACAGCATCATAACTAATAGCTAAATGCGCATTTAAAGTTTTGTCATAAATAACGTTCTCCGTTTTATCCAATAAATCAATATATTTGTATGGATCTTGTCCATATTCATCAGACAACACTCCTGGAAAATGATTGTTCATAGTCAACATATTACCTCCATATTACTTAATAATTAAATTGAATGATCTTTAACAATAATTTTTGTATCTGAACTAGGGCTGATACTTAACTTTCCAGCATAAACATAATCAGCTATTGGCCATGAACAGTAATAAGATATATGCAGACTAGTTAGTGAAGATGACAATAAAGAAGGGGAAATAATAAAAGGAATTTCTCTTATTATATATTCTGTAGCAATAATAATATCCTGTTCTTTTATTTCAGATGTTTTACTGATGGCGTTTTTTCTATTCAAAATAGCTTTATATGACTGAGTTATACATAATGAGTGAAAATTCTCATTATTTTTAAAATCTTCTTTTATTATCTCTACATTTTTTTTATACAATTCGTCAGCATAAAAATCGGAAAATTTTAATATTCTTTTTGCAAAAAAATCATGACCAGACATTGATAAATAATTATTAATAGCTCTTTCAATTCGATAAAATTCTTTTCGTGATTTTTTACGTGCTTTTACCTCATTATCTCCAGCTCCTATTAAAAGATACTTAGCCTCTTCATGTGGATGTAAAACATCTACATGATCATAATTATCAAACCCCCACTCCAACATATTTTTAATGTAATTTTCATTAAATTTGGAATTAAAAGGGCTTATGCCAAATAAAACATGTTTTCCTTTCATTTTATACCCCTTTCTAGACAGCTAGCTACTAAAAATATATATAACATTAATTATTTCAATCAATTATATTAAATAATATTTTTTTTAAATCATTCATGATTTATTGCTAATTTATTTTTAATATATATAGTTATATTTATTTTATTTGAATTAAGTTGGGCTAATTTAGGATAGTTAGTAAAACAAAAAATTACTAACTAATTCCAGCCACAAAATATTACTTAGAGGCCATATAAATGAATATTTCACTCATTTCTCCAGAGGTCGCTTCTTCTGATAACGAACCTATGATTATATCGGCATCACTCAAATCCTCATCAGTGAAAGTAACAGAACTTCATCATCACTCGAGAGGACAACTAGCTGGTACATTACAAGGTTTAATTTCAATTGAAGTGGAAAGTAGTCAATGGGTAATACCCGCAACTCATGGTATATGGATACCTCCAGATACACAGCATTCTCTTCTCGGATCACATGGGCCATTCCACGGATGGAGTATCTATATACAAAAAAGCGAATGTAATAATCTGCCGAATAAACCCTGCATGCTAGAATTATCTAGTCTATTGCGTGAAGCAATTACCCGAACCATGACATGGAATAATTCAGAATTGCAACCCGAGCATAAGCGATTGATGGCAGTGATTGTCGACGAGATTAGTATAATCCCTCAAGTTGAGATAGCACTCCCAATGCCAAAAGATATTCGTTTGTTAAAAATTGCTTTAGCTTTGTCTAATAATCCTAGTGATGATAGAAACATTAATGAATGGAGCGTTTGGGCTGGGATTTCTCGACGCTCATTGACTCGTCGATTTACAAATGAAACTGGATTTAATTTCACAGAATGGCGACAGAAACTACGTATGTTAAAAGCTTTAGAGTTGCTTGTTGCGGGCAGACCTATCACAGAAATTTCTTTAAATTTAGGTTATGATAATATTAGTGGTTTTATTGCTATTTTCCGTCGAAATTTCGGGGTAACTCCAGGTAACTATCAAAAAGCGATGAGAAATAACCACCCATGGAGAAACTTTAATGACACTATCATTTAAAATGATAATTATATTAATGATAAATTAGGGCGTGTTGATCTTTCGTGATTATTTTTTAGACGGCATGATGTGAGTTATAATAATTCTGCAAAAAACAACCATAACTCGATTCATCATGCCAAGAACAATGCTAACAGATAAACGGTGGGAAAAGCTACTACAAATAATGAAAAATACCGGCCGAGTTTATAATAAATCCGAGCATCGGATGACGTTTGAAGGGAGC
>NZ_JBXSQJ010000045.1:0-2537 GCF_057063585.1 Gilliamella sp. X-60
CCATTTATAGAAAGTTGAATTACCCATGCCATATTTACGACAGAGCTCCTTGACAGGAATACCGGCTTCAGCTTCTTTTAAAATAGATACAATCTGATGTTCAGTCATTTTTTTCATAATTAAATCCTCTTTACTTTTATCATAGAGAATTTTCTACTTTTTTGCTGTACTATTTTAGGGGATAGTTACAATTGAACGATTTAATCGTACCTATCGTACTGAAGTACTCGATTTATATCTTTTTAACAACTTAGCACAAGCAAGGAGAATAACCGAAGAATGGTTAACGATTTATAATACCGAAAGACCGCATGAGGCGTTAAATAACATGACACCGATTGAGTATAAAACACTAAAACAAGCAGCATGATTTTCTACGTGAGTTGTGTACTAGGTTTGGGGTATTTACATATTTCATTTTTCTCTAAAATAGATTTCTTCAGTCCAAATTTTTTCAGTATCTAAAGCACATGTATAATCCAAATACGATAAAACAAATAAAAAATAATGTATTACGCATAAAACCAACCTTATTTAATTTTCACAGTTAAACAATCATCCACTTTATTTAACCAACTTTTAAAAAAAATAGTTTTTTGTATGTGTGCAGTCCTCTTTAATGGCTAATTTAGTATAATATGCTTTCCTTATGTCAGTAATGCTCGTTAATAATTTATTTTTATCAGAAATAGAATTTATAATAAAAGCTGTCGCTTCTCCCATTTTCCCATCAATAATATCGCCAATACCAACCTGCTGAATCAGCAGAATATGATAATTTATCAGAAATCCAGTAATAATTAGTTACAACATCAATACCTGAAAATGAAGAATATTTTGCATAATTTTTCTTTCAAGTTAATTGCATCAATCCTCTGCATTTATATTTTGAATATTAAAATAGTCAATTAAAACTGTTTAACATCATTGGTTCAACAGAATTTTTTTCACATTTATAGTTATTTAAACGTTTCCCATTTTGGATTATTTGAATGGACTCATTTTTTGGTTGAGTATTTATCAAGTATTGAGTATTTTTATTAACAAAAGTTATTATATGATTACTTCCATCTTGATTAGCTAATTCTTTTATTAATTCTAATTTTATATTTGATTTATTTCCAAATCGATACAGTAAATTATGAGTTACATAATTGTAGCAAATTGATAATTGATTATTACCAATTCGACAACCAAACGCATCTTTTTCATTCTGACTCTTTTTACAAAGAGTTGAATCTTTATAAAATATATTTTGATTATAGAGTGTGATAATATCTTCATATCCCATTGACAGTAATTTAGTATAAAACTTATCTTTCCAAACTGTATCTATATTTGTTTTTAACAAATTATTAGCTAAAAACAAAATAAAATAATCTGTATATGAAAGGGTAGCTTTGTTAATAAAAGAATCTTGTTTTTTTGATAAAATAGTTTCAATAAATTTATCAGTATTATCATCAATATTTTCAATCGAATAATCAGTAACCTGTCCAAGGGAAAAATCTAAGTATATTTCTCCTATTTTAATTAACTTCTTATTTTTACTTGTTAAATAAGTTATTTTAGCAGGGCTTTGCATACCTCCAAATTTATCAAAAATGGATATAATTCCCAAGTCTGAAATCTCAATTGAAGGATTCATCCCTCCTATATAAATATAATTATTTACATTTCCATCTATGTCCAAGTTCAAATCAATTTGCGAAATTACACCTTCTTCAGGTTTATTGAAACGGCAATATGTATATTTACCATTGAATTTATCGCCATTGATAAATTGCCCTTTAAGATCATTTGATTTGGTTTCACTACATATTTGAGCATATAAAGGAAAATTTAAATAAAATAAAACAATAAAAATAAAAAAATTTTTGTTTGTAATTTTGCGTATAAATTTTTTATTTGTCATTTTCATTCTATTTACTATTACGATTCGTAATAAACATATTTCAAACATTCACCTTTAGAACAACCAAACACTATCTGTTCTGCTTTTCTTCCATAAATAAATGCTAGACCACCTAAATTAATACTATATTTTTTACTTATTCCATTAATTAATAATTCGCCTTCTATTTTGCACGGATAAATGTCAAAAGAATTTATTTGAGCTGAATTGATAGATTTTTCTGCAGTCAAGAAAAAATGGGTTATTCCCTTTTTGTCTAATTTCCATTTAGCACATAAATCTTTAAAATAATCAACATTATCTGCTTCTAATACCTTTTTTATCGATAATACCTTAATTACATCACGATTATTGGCATTAGTAATAGCTGGGGTCAATGTTCCAATTGTCAGCAGGAGGGTAAAGATTTTTACCTTCTCCACTTGTTTTATAAGCAATGCACTGATGTTGATACAAGTCTTTATCATTTAAATTAAACTCTTTTTGTAAAAAAATTGTAAATACCCCAAACCTAGTACACAACTCACGTAGAAAATCATGCTGCTTGTTTTAGTGTTTTATACTCAATCGGTGTCATGTTATTTAACGCCTCATGCGGTCTTTCGGTATTATAAATCGTTAA
>NZ_JBXSQJ010000046.1:0-2405 GCF_057063585.1 Gilliamella sp. X-60
CTTATTAAAAAAACATGTATCGTTTAACTCGAAAGGCTTTTCGGCATAAGGAATAAGGCAATACACATGACCATAAAAAAAATTGACAATTTCAACTTTCCCGTGGGTGAAAAACAACTCAGTCAAGATGCGTATTATAAAGCGTTATCAGAGGCGAGCAGTGGCTTTTATCCATTTGGTGAAAATGGGATATGGCATGGGGGATTCCATATTGATGAAGGGGTACTAAAGAAAGTTGATAATGACGGTATATTGCGTTGTATGGCTCATGGCGAAGTGGTTGCTTATCGAGTCGATGATATTTACCATAAAATAGTCTATCTGGACAATGTTGAGCTAAAAACGCCTTATAAAGAACAGCAAAAAGTGGCGTATTTCTCAACGGGATTTACCTTAGTCAGACACCTGTTACAAATGCCTAAAATCGCTGGTGAAACTGCTACGCCACCCTCAATAACCTTATACAGTTTATATATGCATCAACTTGATTGGTATGGTTATCAGCAAAAAGAACAAGAAAGCGGTAGTCAGGTGGATTACCCTTGTTATTGGCAAGCGAAAGCAGGGAAAGTTGATGAAAAAAAAACAGAAACCATTGCCGGCAGTGTGATACGCGAAAAGGGAAAAGACACAAAGATTGTCGGTTTATTGCTTAAAGGCAGTAAAGTACGTTTAGGTGAACAAAAAGCAAATATGCCTGGCTGGTATAAAATTGTGTCGATAACCGCAGGTACGGTGGTGACACCAAACGGCTTGCAAAATGAATTGGGCAATATTACCGGTTATGTTTGGCATAACGATATTGGCAAGACAGCAGCCGATAGACCGACAGGAAAGACAGCGGAAGCCAATAAGGATTATGAAATCTGCAAGGAAGATAATAAAAAGGTGGGCAAACCGGAAGTTGAAGTCAAAGGCATTGCTGTTTATGGCACCGCGAATGACAGTCAAAAGTTAACGTATTTACCTCAAACGGCAACGTTTGAATTTGATGGGCAAGAAAATGGTTATGCTAAAATCTGTAAAATTGATAATTGTGATGTGCCGGCGGTCTTGGTTGCAGAAAATGGCGGGGATAAGGCACCACATAAGGGGTATGTCAAATTAACCTCACTGATAGTTACCCAGCTTAAACCTGAAAAATTAGATAAAGTCGTGGTATTAAAAACACCGATGCCAATTAATAAAGGCGACTTTATAGGTTATATTGGTCATAATGTCAGTCAAAGCGAGCGTTTTGACGAGCCTAAAGAAGCCCCGTTATCGAACATGAAACGGGCGTTAGACACTCAATTACCGCAAATGGCACACATTGAATTACTGACTTGTGATGATTTGCCTGCGTTTATCACTAAAACCCGCGCTTTAGCGGACAAGCTGCCTGAAAGCGAAAAGAGTATCATATTAGTTGAAAAAGAGGCGCAATTAGTTCAAGCCGCTAAACCGGCAGGTTGGTTAAGTCCTGGAGTGGCGATTCGTTTTACCGACACTACCGAGAGCTACTATATTAAAATCAAACCGGTCTATACCGTCAATCTTCCCTCAAGATTTTTTTATACTTCAACCGCGCAGCCGTTATTCGACACAGGGATTGACAAGGTGGTTAATGGCATTAATGGAAAAATACCGGCAAAAAGCCCATCACCGCCATCGTACACCTTAACCGCGAGTGAGAAAAAGTATGTAATACTGATGTACCATTCACGTTACCCTGAATTAACTGAGGAAGATATTCCCGATAAAGTTGAGTTAATTGCTGGCGGAAAGGGACAAAATACGACGTTACCGAGTGTCTATTCTGAGCCTGCGAATGATGACGGTTTTTTCACTATTCGCTTTATGATTGAAAACAAGCCGTATTGGATAGCCGCCAGTAACGTCTTACACCTTAATGGCGAAGAGGGGCAACTCACTTCAAGCGCAAGTTATTGGCATGCTTTTCCGTTATCATTAGATGACACCCTTTCTCCACAGGAAAAGAAACGTAATACGGTATGTTACCCGCGTACCGTGTCCCTAATTTCATTAGAGAATGACGGCTTGATAGCGATAGAGGAAGACAACACAACTTGGGTACAAGTGACGGCACTGGATGAGCAAACGCTACCGATATATGGTTGGGTGAATATAAAAGACAATGCGCAAGCGCATATCAAACGGCGTAGTCCATGGCACTGGCCTGGGTTTGACACGATAGAAGAAAAGGCCTCGGTCGGTGAATTATCTAACAAGATAGGCAAGAATAAAGTGGCGAAATTAGATTTAGCCGATTACACCCCAGCGATGCGGGCATTACACCAAATCTTAACGGGCACACTGATTTATTCAATCCAACGGAAAAAAGACCTACCGCCGCCGACTTTTACGGATAAGGATTTAAAGGAAGGATTACGCCGAAGCTGGAC
>NZ_JBXSQJ010000047.1:0-2120 GCF_057063585.1 Gilliamella sp. X-60
CGGTTATCAATAAACCATTAACTTCCGCTATCCGCTCATTAAGTGATTCACCCACGTTGACGAATAAACGCACCTTGCATGGGGTGATTACCGAATTTAGTCAGTTATCGGTCAATAAAGATGAAGCCCATTATCAGGTGGTGTTATCCTCGTGCTTAGCACGGCTGAATGTCGGGCAACATAATGCCATATTTCAAAATCAAAGTGTGGTGAGTGTGGTTGAAGAAGTGCTGCGTAGTCATGGTCTGACGGGCATTGATTACCGTTTAGAGTTAAAAGACAGCTACCCAGAGCGGGAGTTTATCACCCAATGGCAAGAAAGTGACCTTGCCTTTATTCAACGCTTATTGGCCGATGTCGGTATCTGGTTTCGCTTTGAAACGCACGCTGAGCACCACTGTGATGTGATGGTGTTAAGTGATTATGAGCAAGGTTATGCGCAGGTGGCCGATATTGACTATAAACCGCCCAGTGGTATGGCTGATACGGGGGTTGAAAGTGTGTGGGATATTACCTTGCATAGTGAAGTAGTGGTCTCCTCAGTCAAAGTACAAGACTATAACTACCGTGATGCCCTCGCCGATTTACAGGGCGAAGTTAACACCCAACCCAAAGACCTTACCACCTATGGCACTGACTACCGTTATGCTGAGCACTATAAAGGTTTAGATAGTAACGGACAAGACAACTCGCAAACTAGTGGCGATAATAACGGTGATGATGATAATAATGATAATCGTGATAATGACAATAACACTCACGATAATCAGATTGAAAGCGGTCAGTGGTATGCCCGTATTCGTCATGAGCAAGCTATTAGCCAGCAAATTATCCTCAAAGGTAAGAGTAACCACTACAACCTTGCCCCCGGTCAATGGATTAACCTCAACGGCAGTCCGCTGGCAGATATTAATGACGGTATCATCATTTTAAGTGTACAGGGGCAAGGTAACCGCACTGATGCCTATGAACTCACCTTTACCGCCATTCCCTATCAAGCCTTAAAACCCTATCGCCCCGCGCCCATACGTTGGCCGCAAGTCAGTGGCACTTTACCTGCCCGCGTCACCAGTCCTAATCATGACACCTATGGCTATATCGACCCGCAAGGGCGCTATCGGGTTAAATTTAATGTCGACCTGAAACAATGGAAAAGTGGCACGGAAAGCTTATGGGTACGCTTAGCCAAACCGTATGCGGGTAACACCTATGGTTTTCACTTTCCCTTAATTGACGGCACTGAAGTAGCCATTGCCTTTATGCAGGGCAATCCTGACCGGCCGTATATTGCCCATGCAATGCATGATAGTGCTCACCCTGACCCTATCACCACCATTAACAAACACCGCAATGTGATTCGCACGCCGGCTAATAACAAACTACGCATGGATGATAAACGCGGGAAAGAGCATATTAAAATCGCCACCGAATACGGCAAAAGCCAACTTAATTTAGGGCATTTGGTCGATAATAAAAAAGGACAACGTGGTGAGGGCTTTGAACTGCGCACCGACGAATGGGGGGCGATTGCCGCTAACAAAGGCTTATACTTAACCACCCAAACCCAGCCGAAAGCGCAAGGCAAACAGCTCGATATGCAAGCAGCGATTGCCCAACTTGAAAATGCCTTATCCATTGCCAAAGCCCTACAAAATGCCGCTACCCAGTCCGAAGCGCACAGCGCCGATACCGACAGCCAAGCGCAACTTAAAGCCAACTTAAGTGAGCTAACCCAAAGTGACATTTTAGCCTACGCTCAAGAAGGCATAGCCCTAACCAGCCCTGAAAATATTCAACTGACAACAGCGAGCAGCCTCACCTTAACTAGCGGACATCAAACCGACATTAACGCTTTAAACAACGTCACCCTTTCAGCGGGCGAGGCGATTGGCTTATTTGCCCAAAAATCAGGCATGAAACTATTTGCCAACCAAGGTGATATTGAAGTGCAAGCCCAAAATGCCAACCTCAACATGGCTGCCAAGCAAGATATTAAAGTGGATAGTGTCGATGGTAAAGTCACCATTACCGCCAAAGACAACCTCACGCTCATTTGCGGTGGCTCTTATATCAAAATCAGCGGTGAAGGCATTGAACTGGGTACACAGGATAATATCTAT
>NZ_JBXSQJ010000048.1:0-2119 GCF_057063585.1 Gilliamella sp. X-60
ATGAAACTACTGAACTGGTGACTTATCAATATGATCCTTTTGGTCGTCGTATTAGTAAAACCATTAATGGTGATATCACCTATTTTATTTATACCAATGAAGGTCTGATTGCTGAATTAGACCATCGTGGTCAGATGACTGTTGCCTATGGTTGGGTACCTGATACCGAATGGGGAACCAGTCCACTGTGGCAGGCAAGTTTAATCGCTGCTAACCAGACACTACAAACTGCGTCTTACCATTATCTGATTACGGATCATTTAGGCACACCACAACTGGCCATTAACAATCAAGGCCAGCAAACATGGAAAATGCACAGTGACGCTTTTGGTAATGCGGTATTAGATCCTAATAACCAAATTACCTTAAATTTACGTTTTCCAGGGCAATATTATGATAAAGAAATGGGACTTTCTTATAATTACTTTAGGGACTATAATCCCAAAATAGGGCGTTATATCCAAAGCGATCCGATAGGCTTAAATGGGGGAATTAACACCTATGTTTATGCAAATAATAATCCATTAACTTATATTGACCCAACAGGTGAGTATGGAATATATGCGATGTTAATAGGTGGAACTATAAATTTAGGGATGCAATTTAGCATGAATATGTATATAACAAGAGATTGGAGAACATCCTTGCGTTGTATTAATATTGGACATGTTGTCGTTTCAGCAGCAATAGGTTATATTGGGCCTGGACTTTTGGGAAATATAGCACTAGGGAAACCAGGGCCGTTTGGGTTAAATCGGGTAGAAAATACCATTATTTATGCTACAGGTACAGGACCAGTAGGGTATGTCTATAAAAAGATAATGCCTAACAAACTTAGATTTGGAAGTGATTGCGAATGTCAAAATATTGATGAAACTGAGCTAACAGATATAATTTCATCTATTGTTATACATTAATTACAATTATTAATGATTATGAGTCAAAGGTAGAATATAATGTGTACATCTAATATTGTTATTGCAGGAAACTATATAATGATTAAAGAAAGCTTTATAGGTATCTTTCCAGCTGGATTGTTTATCTCATTTATAATTCAAACTATAGCAATGAAAAAGAATTGGCCAAAGGTTCTACTTTACACTGATATCATTTTTTCTTTTATAATGGGGTGGGTATATGCAATTTATGTTAGGGAGGAAGAAAATATATTAACTATAATCAAACTTGTATTTTATGTTATGTGTTTTGGTTGTTTTTTTTCAGCTTTCTATTGGCTAGAAGCTCGAAGGTTTCCTTGGAGTAAACAGAGTAAGACAAGTGAAAATGAGACAAAAAAGCCACCCTATTAATATATTATAATAATTAAATTGTGTGATAGAGGAATTATTTTAAGTTATTAATTTCTAAATCACATTCATAATTAGCATTTAAAGTTGTTCCAAAAAAGAAGTAAGTAATTAAAAAACAGGTATAGGCTATTATAGCCTATACCTGTTTTTTAATTAGATAATACAATGCCATTACAAAACGAATAACAATCATATTCAATACCAATACGATGCGGCAGGAAATCTGATAAAACAAAGTTATATTGAAAAAGGTCAAACAACTTCAAGTCAGGTTGTCGCTTATAGCTATAATCGGGCTAATCAATTAATTGATATACTACAAACTGGTGACACCCATTCCCACTTTGTTTATCAGCTTGATAAACTTGGTCGAGTAATTCAAGAAACGATTACCTATGGCACAGGTGCAGATAGTATTACTAAGACTTTGCAGTACGCTTATGATAAAGAGGGGAATTTAGCTTCCATTAGCTATCCTGATAATACTAAAATAACCTATGGATATGATAAAAACCAACTAAAACAGGCAACACTGGCTAATGGCGAAGTGATTAAGTGGAGTGATTACCACTGGTTTATGCCATCTAAAGTGACTTATCCTAATGCAACGCAAACTAAGTGTAACTATCCCCTAAAATAGTACAGCAAAAAAGTAGAAAATTCTCTATGATAAAAGTAAAGGGGATTTAATTATGAAAAAAATGACTGAACATCAGATTGTATCTATTTTAAAAGAAGCTGAAGCCGGTATTCCTGTCAAGGAGCTCTGTCGTAAATATGGCATGGGTAATTCAACTTTCTATAAATGG
>NZ_JBXSQJ010000049.1:0-1502 GCF_057063585.1 Gilliamella sp. X-60
GAGCGAGAAGTGAACCAAGAGCAGCATTCGGTAATAAGTAGTGGAGTTTCGGCGGGACGAAATATAGATATTATAGCGACAGGGAATGCGAATAAACAAGGAGGCGATATAACGCTAAAAGGGAGTGAAGTAAAAGCGGGTAATGATATCAATCTAACGGCTAATCGGGATTTAAATGTGATAGGCGCGGTCAATACCCAGCACAGCGACAGTGACGAAAAGAGCTATGGAGGCGGGGTTGGCATACAGCTGCAATTTGGTGGAGATGAAAGTGGCTTACGTTTTAAAGGCAATGCTAACTTTAGTCGAGAGCGAGAAAATGCCAACGGCAGTGCTTGGACAGAAAGTGTTATTGACGCTAACAACAAACTGACAATCAAGACAGGTAATGATGTTAATATCATTGGTGGTCAAGTTAAGGGTGATAGCGTCAAGATGGACGTGGGTAATAACTTAAACATCCAATCGTTGCAAGACACGGACGATTACGATTACGAAAAAATCAGCGCATCGGTGAGTGGAAGCGGAGGCTTTGGTGGTTTTAGTGCCAACGGCTCGTTATCTAGCACGAATATCGACAGCAAATGGGCAAGTGTCACCGACCAATCGGGCATTTTTGCCGGCAGTGGCGGTTATGATATCACGGTGGGTAACAACACTGACTTAAAAGGGGCGGTGATAGCCTCAGAAGCGAAAGATACCAGCAAAAATAAACTTGACACCGGCACAATCAGCTTTAGTGATATCAAAAACAAAGCGGATTTTAAAGTTAGCCACGTCTCGGTCAGTGGCGGCACAGGCGGAGCGGGTGCCCCGACGGCGTATCAAAACAGCGAAAAAGAGTCCAGCATAACGCATTCAGCGGTAGAAAATGGGCAACTCATCATTCGTAATAAAGACAAACAAAAACAAGATATCAACGAACTAAGCCGAGATACCGAGCATGCAAATAACTCACTCAAACCGATATTTAACAAACAAAAAGAGTTGGATAAATTAGAATCGGTAGAGCTAGTTAAAGATATCGCTCAACAGGCAAAAGGAGTGGTAAACAAATATGACCGCATTCAAGCGCAAAACAAATTAGACAACGACGAAGTAGCCAAAAAAGCGCTAGAAAATAAGACTAAAGAACAGCTAAAAGAAGAAAAGCTTAAAGCCGAACAAGACCCGAATTACACAGCTAAAACCTATGATGAAATTTATCAACAAAATTATTATGATGCTGTCAGTGATATAGTGATTAAAAATGCAAAAAACAACCTAGGCACCATGGGAGGAGATGTCAGCAAAGGGATTGACACAGCGACATCAATTATCACAGGCATTATTACCGGTGATATTACGGGTGGCTTAGCGGGTGCAAGTGCGCCATGGATAGCCGAGCAGATAAAACTGCACACAGGGCATATGGATAAAGACGGCACTTGGGTGAGTGATAATGAAACGGCAAGATTAGTATCGCATGCTATACTGGGTGCGGTGGTAGCCGAATTACAAGG
>NZ_JBXSQJ010000050.1:0-1416 GCF_057063585.1 Gilliamella sp. X-60
GAAGGTCTTACCGCGGCGGAATCAAAAGCATTTTTAGAAAGTCTAAATTTGGAACAAAGGCGACTAATTGAACTTGCATTAGTCGATCCAATGGGAGATCAATTCCTTGAAGATGCAGTACTAAAAACTTATGAACGTTATTATAATGATTACCTAAAAGAGAAAGATGGTAATAAAGATAATAATACGTTAACAGGAGTTGGAAGTGGTTCAGCAGGCGGGGCTTCTGGATTACCGCCTGATGATGACGATGATAAAGATAAATCTAAAACTGGTAATAAGTCTGAGTCATCAAGTGATAACCAACAAAATCGTAAAGATATCGAGGGTTCTTGGGATAAAGGTACCTTTGATTCTCCAGAAGGCTCATTAAAATATCATTTCGATAAACATGGTAAAGAAGTTGGCGCTTTAACTCCTGAAGAATATTTACATAAAGCCAAAGTATTTTCCCAGAATTTAAAAGGTGCAAGAAAGGTAAAGATTAATACACCAACATATGGAGTGATCAGATATTATAAAAATGGAAGATATATCGATAAACTAGGAGATAAAATTATCTCATTTGGTAAACAATAAAGGAACTTAAATATGTGGCATGATTTAGTTATTGATAATGTGGTAAAAATTGAAAAAAATGTTGCAGAATTTGTTATTTGGATGCCTATTTTACCGTATGCAAAAATGAAAATTAAAATTTATGAAAGTCCCTCAAGACGATACACAGGTATGACTGATTTAGCTATAAAGCGTAAATTTGATGGATATCCTGAGAATGGCTTAGGAAGTGGGGATACAATTGAAGAAGCTTTAAAAAATACCATGAAAAATTTTAATGCAATGTTAACAGAAGATGGCTTCGAAGAGTTAACACCTGAAGATATTGAATATTCAGAGTGGTCTGATTTTTAGACTTCATCCTAAATTTTGTATATTTTCCCGTTAAAGGTGACAGTTAATTCTGTCACCAAATTCTATATTTAACATGCCCGATCTTGAAATCTCACTTTAACCGATTCATCTTGCGTACTTTCCAGAAAATAATACAGATGACATTCAATGATTAGTTAGTCAATTTAGGATCTCACAAGATTATAAGACTATAACGTACTTTATTTACCCTATCCCTCTTAATGCAACTCGTCAAGTGATAAGCTGTTATTGAATTTTAATAAAATGAAACGGTATAGAATCCTGAATTATTTTTACAAAATAACTGCCCGCAATTAACGACGGAGGGGGCATTATTATCGGGTAAAAGTGTCACGGTGCTGGCGGAGAAGGATATCGAATCCTCGGGGACGATATTAGGTAAAAATCGGGTTGCCTTATTAGGCAATAACGTCAATAACCAAGGTCTGATTGATGCGGGTGCAATTATCATTCAAGCGAAAGATAGCATTAACAGCAGTGGCA
>NZ_JBXSQJ010000051.1:0-1282 GCF_057063585.1 Gilliamella sp. X-60
AGGGTTTAACGTAAACTGGAATTATTAACATCTAGCATCAAGAATATAGAGTAGTTAAAGCTATCGAGACACTAGAATAATTAAGGTAATGAAAATAAGGACAAAACGATGAACAGGCATTTATATCGAGTGATTTTTAACAAAAAACGTGGCATGCAGATGGTGGTTGCGGATATTGCTAAAACTCCGATAGGTAGTGAACAGACGTCATCGACAGAAAAACAATCGTCACTAAAATCGCTTTTTGTTACCTTAAGGCCGATAACCTTTTTAATCTCTATTTCATTAGGCTTTGTGAGTATTAGCTCGCCGGTTTATGGCAGTAATATTGTTGCGGATAAACACGCGCACAAACATCAGCAACCGTTGGTGACTTCGGCGGCCAATGGTACCACACAGGTCAATATTCAAACGCCAAATAGAAAAGGGGTATCACATAATAAATACCAGCAATTTGATGTTTCGAAGCAAGGGGTGATTTTAAATAACAGCAGCAAAATTAGCCAAACGCAAATTGGGGGTTATGTACAAGGTAATGAGTTATTAAATGCGTCGGGCAGTGCAAAAATCATATTAAACGAAGTGAATTCACGCAATCCAAGCCAATTAAATGGGGTGGTTGAAGTTGCGGGGCAAAAAGCTCAGGTTGTTATTGCTAATCCATCGGGTATTACGTGTAATGGTTGTGGATTTATCAATGCGAGTCGGGGGACGCTCACGACAGGTAAGCCGCTAATTGAGAATGGTGATTTGTTGGGTTATCAGGTTGAGCAAGGGCATATAGCGGTCACAGGGAAAGGGCTGGATAGTTCAGGGCAACGTTACACGGATTTAATTGCGCGGACGGTATCGATTAACTCATCGGTATGGGCGAAGGACTTAAACGTCGTGACGGGTCGTAATAAAGTGAGCCGAGATGGGCAACATATCACGGTATTGTCAGGGCAGACCGACGACAAACCCGAAGTGTCGATAGATGTTTCTGCACTTGGTGGCATGTATGCGGGCAAAATCAACTTGGTGGGCACAGAAAAAGGGGTTGGCGTACATAATGCGGGCGAGTTAGGCGCTAGCGCGGGCAGTATTACTTTGACGGCGGATGGAAAAATTGTCAATACGGGGGCGATGCAGGCTCAGCAAGATATTCGCTTAAGCAGTCAACAGGACATTCGCAATAGCAAGCAAATTTACAGTCAACAAAATATCCACTTAAACAGTCAAAAAGCCATTGTGAATGAGGGTTCATTCCTTGCCAAGCACGATGTTGTTCTTAAAGGCTCAG
>NZ_JBXSQJ010000052.1:0-1139 GCF_057063585.1 Gilliamella sp. X-60
CTATCCACTTTGATATCTTGCTTGGCGGCCATATTGAGGTTGGCATTTTGGGCTTGCAGGTCAATATCACCTTGGTTGGCAAACAGTTTCATGCCTGATTTTTGGGCAAATAAACCAATCGCTTCGCCCGATGAAAGGGTGACGTTGTTTAAAGCGTTAATATCGGTTTGATGTTCGCTGGTTAAGGTGAGGCTGCTCGCTGTTGTCAGTTGAATATTTTCAGGGCTGGTTAGGGCTATGCCTTCTTGTGCATAGGCCAGTAGGCCACTTTGGGTTAGCTCACTTAAGTTGGCTTTAAGTTGCTCTTGGCTATCGGTATCGGCGCTGTGCGCCTCGGACTGGGTGGCGGCATTTTGTAGGGCTTTGGCAATGGAGAGGGCATTTTCAAGTTGAGCAATCGCCGCTTGCATATCAAGCTGTTTGCCTTGCGCTTTCGGCTGGGTTTGGGTGGTTAAGTATAAGCCTTTGTTAGCGGCAATCGCGCCCCATTCGTCGGTACGCAGTTCAAAGCCTTCACCGCGTTGTCCTTTTTTATTATCGACCAAATGCCCCAAATTAAGTTGGCTTTTGCCGTATTCGGTGGCGATTTTAATATGCTCTTGCCCGCGTTTATCATCCATGCGCAGTTTGTTATTAGCCGGCGTGCGAATCACATTGCGGTGTTTGTTAATGGTGGTGACAAGGTCGGGGTGAGCACTGTCATGCATCGCATGGGCAATATACGGCCGGTCAGGATTGCCTTGCATAAAGGCAATGGCCACTTCGGTACCGTCAATTAAGGGAAAGTGAAAACCATAGGTGTTACCCGCATAAGGTTTAGCTAAGCGTACCCACAGGCTTTCCGTGCCACTTTTCCACTCTTTTAAATCAAAGTTAAATTTAACCCGATAGCGCCCTTGCGGGTCGATATAACCATAGGTGTCATGATTAGGGCTGGTGACACGGGCAGGCAAAGTGCCACTGACTTGTGGCCAGCGTATGGGCGCGGGGCGATAGGGTTTTAAGGCTTGATAGGGAATGGCGGTAAAGGTGAGTTCATAAGCATCAGTGCGGTTACCCTGCCCCTGTACACTTAAAATGATGATACCGTCATTAATATCTGCTAGCGGACTGCCGTTGATATTAATCCATTGACCGGG
>NZ_JBXSQJ010000053.1:0-1130 GCF_057063585.1 Gilliamella sp. X-60
TTATTTTTATGTAATCAAATTAATTTGCCAGATAAATTTTGATAGTTTACCCACCTTTTTTATGAATAGTCCTGTAAAAATCATGCTATAAACACCTGAAATATACAAAGGGCACTACATCACGAAAGGAGCAAAGTAAATTATAAACAAAAATTAACATTGCTTGAAAGCAAAAAAACACGTTTTATTAAGATTTATTAACGTTTATTAGAGTTTATTAAGATGAAAGTTAAGCTAGCTGCTTTTAAAAATACCAAAGAACCCAATACTGCAATTTTCCCTAAACTGCATGGAGAATTAAAAGACAAACAATAAAGCAAATAATTCCCATATGTATAAAGGTATTTTCAAATAAACCCGAGGAATTGCTTGATAGATAAAAGATATAGAAAAGAATGTAGCTGCCACCATTCGCGCAAGATTGCTATTTTAATTGACCTTCACTCAATGCCACCTATCTTTTGATAAGTGGCTAATCATCACTGTTTTAATGACTGGTGACAGAATTAACATAATCGCACATCTAACACATCATCACCTTTAAGGACTGACACATGCTGCTTGTACATTGCGTCCAGAATCATCATAAGACCATATACCACCATCGATTGCGTAAACGGTAAAATGTTTATTAGGCTCGCGCAGGGAAGCCGTCCAAAATCCATCGGAAGAGCTACCACTTATCTCCCAAGGAACAGCATAATCTCCTTCTTGTAGGGTATCCTCTTCATTGCTCCATGGATATGAACTAGCCATACGCCCCCATTCATTAAATAATCCCCCTACCCAACGGTTGCCACGCTTAAAACTTAAGCGTCGTTGATATCCGTAAAAATCACCCAACTCTGGTAGACCACCAGTCCAACCGAGCCACGGTTCATTGTTATTAGTGTAATCATTAACATCGGGGAGACGATAATGACTACCTAACCCTTGACAAAACTGTATAGCTTGCTCATATGTCATCGGGTTATATTCCAAATGCCGATTTTTTAGAATGACTGGATTATTTATATACCAACGCTCTATCTTAAAGCTATAAAGTAATTTAGTATGGCTACTATCTGCGTAAAGCTTAAATACCGAAGGCGAAAAACGCTTATCTTTTGAATCAAGCGTTGGCCCTTTTA
>NZ_JBXSQJ010000054.1:0-1103 GCF_057063585.1 Gilliamella sp. X-60
TGTAACTATCCCCTAAAATAGTACAGCAAAAAAGTAGAAAATTCTCTATGATAAAAGTAAAGGGGATTTAATTATGAAAAAAATGACTGAACATCAAATCGTCGCTATTTTAAAAGAAGCTGAAGCGGGTATTCCTGTCAAGGAACTCTGTCGTAAATATGGCATGGGGAATTCAACTTTCTATAAATGGCGGGAAAAATACGGCGGAATGGAAACTTCGGACATCAAACGCTTAAAGGAGCTGGAGGCCGAAAACCGCAAGCTTAAGCAGATGTTTGCCGAACTGAGCTTAAAATCCCAGCTTCAGGAAGAAATCATAAAAAAGCTTTAGTGCCCACAAAGGCACGTCAAATGTGGGCACAGCAACTACAACAAAATCATTCTGTTACTATTGCTATGAGTTGTGCCATTGTTGGCTTAAGCCGTTGTGCTTACTATTATCAACCTAAGTTACCGGATGATTCAGTGATTGTTTCGGTGTTGAATGCTATCACAGACCGGCATTTACGCTGGGGCTTTCCCAAATGTTTTAAACGTATCAGAAAGCTCGGCTATAAATGGAATCATAAACGGGTGTATCGGGTGTATTGTGAATTAAAGCTTAATCTCAGGGTAAAGCGTAAACAGCGCATTCTTTCACGAAGCCCAGAAAGGCTATTAGCACCCAATAAACAAGGTGAATGTTGGTCAATGGATTTTATGAGTGACAGTAGTCGTAATCAACGTCGCTTTAGGACATTCAATGTCATCGATGACTTTAATCGTGAGGCGCTAGGCATTGATATTGCAGTAAGCTTGTCGGCAGGGAGAGTTACCCGTTACTTAGATAAACTGGCCGAATATCATGGCTATCCATTAAAAATACGAGGCGATAATGGACCAGAATTTACAGGAAAAACCTTTATAAACTGGGCAAAGTTACATGGTATAAACATTGATTATATCCAGCCCGGTAGTCCTTATCAAAATGGTTATATTGAACGATTTAATCGTACCTATCGTACTGAAGTACTCGATTTATATCTTTTTAACAACTTAGCACAAGCAAGGAGAATAACCGAAGAATGGTTAACGATTTATAATACCGAAAGACCGCATGAGGC
>NZ_JBXSQJ010000055.1:0-1083 GCF_057063585.1 Gilliamella sp. X-60
TTAACGATTTATAATACCGAAAGACCGCATGAGGCGTTAAATAACATGACACCGATTGAGTATAAAACACTAAAACAAGCAGCATGATTTTCTACGTGAGTTGTGTACTAGGTTTGGGGTATTTACAGTAAATAACCATTAATTCCTACAAAAATAGAATATATTAGGGGAAAATGTTGGGAATAAATAAATGAAATACTGTGTTAAAAATAAATAAAACACAGTTAATGAAAATCTAATTCAGACAAAAATTTAAACTCGTCGATAAAATTTTGCTATTAGTCATAGCTAGATTTAACACATTCAGAAATCGACATATTACCTGACAATAATATTTAGTTTAAATAATAGCGAAAATAGGGATGACAAAAGTGACTTAAAATCGAGCCATATATTGCAAATCAAAATATTCAGCTCGCTATAAACTATAAAGATTTTTTTGATGATAGAAAAATATAAAAAGAGAAGTTGAAAGTCCTTACAAAGAAAAAACACGCAAATAAACGATTGAAATTATGAAATAGGATTGATTTTATGCCGGCATTATCTGAATATTCAAACATATCAAACACTGCACTCAATATATTAGATAAAAAAGGGTACCAAATTTGGTATGACGAAAGGTTAAAAATGTACTGTGCTGAAAAGAATGGTTGGGATTTTATGGCAGATTCACCATCAGGTTTGTTAGGTTTAATTAGCATTTATGAGTTTAAACAACCCACTATATATAAAGAATATTGGTGGAAAGATGATGATAAAAACTTACTCAATAATTTAAGAAAAAAACCTAAATACACATCAGTAACAGATAAAAATATAAGATAGATTAAGGTTAAGTTCAAGCTACTACAGATAAAGCAACTCGGTGTATTTTTTACATATCATAAAATAATGATATAGAAAATAAAACTTTAAAAGCAAAAAAGCCCAGCATCACTGCTGGGCTCTCTCTCAAATTTAAAAGTCTGGCGGCCCCCTACTCTCACATGGGTAATACCCACACTACCATCGGCACTACGGCGTTTCACTTCTGAGTTCGGCATGGGGTCAGGTGGGACCACCGCGCTATTACCGCCAGAC
>NZ_JBXSQJ010000056.1:0-1067 GCF_057063585.1 Gilliamella sp. X-60
AATTACTTAATAACTTTAGCAACAACACCAGCACCAACAGTACGACCACCTTCACGAATCGCAAAACGTAAACCTTCAGCCATCGCGATTGGGTGAATTAATGATACTGTCATTTTAATGTTATCACCAGGCATTACCATTTCTACACCTTCTGGTAATTCGATAGTACCTGTTACGTCAGTTGTACGGAAGTAGAACTGTGGACGGTAACCTTTAAAGAATGGAGTATGACGACCACCTTCATCTTTGCTTAAGATATACACTTCTGATTCAAAATCAGTATGTGGTGTAATTGAACCTGGTTTTGCAAGTACTTGACCACGTTCGATTTCTTCACGTTTTGTACCACGTAGTAATACACCAACGTTTTCACCCGCACGACCTTCGTCAAGTAATTTACGGAACATTTCAACACCAGTACAAGTGGTTTTAGTTGTCGGTTTGATACCCACGATTTCAACTTCTTCACCAACTTTGATAACACCGCGTTCAACACGACCTGTTACTACTGTACCACGACCTGAAATTGAGAATACATCTTCAATTGGTAATAGGAATGGTTTGTCGATATCACGCTCTGGCTCTGGGATATAGCTGTCTAATGCTTCAGCTAATTCAACAATTTTGTCTTCCCATGCTGCTTCGCCTTCTAACGCTTTTAGCGCTGAACCACGAATCACTGGTGTATCATCACCTGGGAAATCATATTGAGATAGAAGTTCACGTACTTCCATTTCAACTAATTCTAATAACTCTTCGTCATCAACCATATCACATTTGTTTAAGAATACGATGATGTAAGGAACACCTACTTGACGACCTAAAAGAATGTGCTCACGAGTTTGTGGCATAGGACCATCTGTTGCAGCTACGACTAAGATAGCACCGTCCATTTGTGCCGCACCAGTGATCATGTTTTTAACATAGTCAGCATGGCCCGGGCAGTCTACGTGTGCGTAGTGACGAGTTGGTGTGTCATATTCAACGTGTGAAGTGTTGATGGTGATACCACGTGCTTTTTCTTCTGGTGCGTTATCGATTTGATCGAATGCACGAGCTTGACCGCC